>JAQXJH010000137.1 GCA_029008595.1 Bacillota bacterium | reverse complement strand
CCGGAGTGACGCCCGTTATCTGCCCAAACCGCCGGATAAAGCTGTTTACATTATAGTATCCTACTATGCCGGTGCAGCGCACTCTGAGGCTGACGCATACGATGTTATGCCGCTTCTCAGCGATTCCAACGGCGTAAAGCGCTGGGCTTTTGACAACAGCAACGCAAACGCAACCAAGCCTGCCATGGCCATTACGGTTTCCTGCGAATGCCCCGAGATCGCTATGCGCTGGATGAACTACATGCACGATCCGCTCATCAGCATGCAGATCAATTCTGCTCCGATCGGAATTGCCTTTACTTTTGAGAACAATGTTCTTGCCAAGATCGACAATCCTGTTGTGGAAGGCTACGAATCGCTCGGCGCATGGAGAGATCTGAACAACGAACAGCAGTTCCCGCGTCTGGATGGTTCCTGCACATGGGACTATCTGGAGAAAAACTATAGCTATGTTTACAAAATGTCCGACAGCCGCAAGGAAGCAGAAGCAGGCGTTGCCGCCTACGCGCCGTATGTGGTTCAGGAATTCCCGCTGGTTTCCCCCTCTCCGGAAGAAACCGACACTGAGAACCTTTATTCCGCAGATCTCAAGAAATACTACGAAGAGACCGTGGCGGGCTGGATCACCGGTTCCGCCGATATTGACGCCGAGTGGGACAGCTATGTTTCCTACATGAAGAACCTCGGCGCCGAAACGGTTCTGGAGGTTAAACAGACCCAGTCCGACCGCTTCTTTGATTCCATGAAATAAGCCCCGGAAAATAAATATCGTGAAGGGTCTGAGATCAGTGAAAATGAGATCAGACTCTTTGCTTTATCCGGTATAGGCGAGCACCCTCAACAATGATCCTGTCGGCTTCCTCTGTTACGCCGTGTTTCAAAAAATGTTCAGCCACCGCTTGCCTATCCCTCACCCCCTGTGTTATTGTATTTATAACAAATGGGTGACACCTGTAACAAAAATTCGACAAAAACAGAAAGGCGGTTGTTTAAATGGCAAACAGCAGTAAAGAGCAGGAACAGGTTGTGATGAACGGCGCCGGCATCGCGGAAATTGGATTCCCGATGTGGCCGCAGTTCGACGAAAAGAGCTATACCGATGTTGTCGACATCCTCAAAAGCGGAAAAGTTTCTTATTGGACCGGCACAAAGGGCTTTGAATTTGAAGAAAAGTTTGCCGCTTGGATCGGAACCAAAATGGCTGTTTCCTGCACAAACGGCACCGCAGCGCTGCACATTGCACTTGCCTCGCTGAATATCGGCCCCGGCGATGAGGTAATTGTGCCGTCTTATTCGTTCATTGCTTCATCCTTCTCCGTTGTGCAGGCCGGCGCTATCCCGGTATTTGCAGACGTGACCGACGATCATACCATTGACCCCAACTGCATTGAGGCTTTGATCACCCCGCGCACAAAGGCAATTATTGTTGTTCATCTATACGGCGGTGTGGCTGATATGGGGCCGATTCTCGAAATTGCCAAAAAGCACAATCTGAAGGTTGTTGAAGACTGCGCTCAGTGCTTTGGCGGAACTTACAACGGCATGAAAGCCGGCTCCATCGGTGACGTCGGCTGCTTCAGCTTCTGCCAGAGCAAACACTTTACCACCGGCGGCGAAGGCGGTATGGTAGTAACAAACAACGAAGAAGTCGGTTGGGAAGCTCGCTCCTTCCGCGACCACGGCTATGACGTAAAGACAAGAATGAGTCTGCTTGCATTGGAAGAAAAGCTGCCCTACATTCACCGCCGCGTCGGCTTCAACTTCCGTATGACCGAAATGCAGGCCGCCATCGGCATCAACGAACTTGCCCGCTTTGATGACTGGAATCTTGCCCGCAGACGCAAGTACGCCGCCATGTATGACGCGGCATTTACCGGTCTGAAGGGAATCAAAAAGCTCCCGCTCGACACGCCGGAACGCCGCAATTCTTATTGGTGGTATCCGATGCTGATCGACCTTTCTGTGCTGGATTGCGATGCTTCCGTAATTCTGAAGGAGCTTTCCTCTGCAAAGATTCCTTGCTACGGGATCCAGTGGCCGGAGGCCTATGAAGAAGCCGCCTATAAGAATAACATCGGCTTTGGCTCTGCAAACTTCCCGTTTGCATCCAAAGAGTACACCGATCCCAAATCGGTCGATTACAAGAATGTGCTGTGTCCGCATGCCAAGAGCCTGCGTGCGCAGACCGTCTGCCTCTTCCTGCATCCGTCATGGGAGGAAGAGCACATCAACCGCTGCATCGACACCTTTAAGGCCGTATTGGCCAAGCACGTGAAATAAGCGGTTCCGTTCGCGAAGCACTCGGCCGGGAGCGTTATCAAGGCGTTCTCGGCCTGTTTTGTAAAAAACGGAGATGCATGCTAACAAGAGAGGATGAAACGCCATGATAAAATGCGGAGCGGCTCAAATCGCTTATACGCCGCGCCTGGGCACCAATATTCCCGGCTATTTTGAGCAGCGGATCGCCGACGATATTCTGGACGATCTGTGCGCAAGAGCGGTTGTGTTTGACGACGGCTGTAAGACAGCAGGTATCCTGATGATGGATCTGGTAAACATTCCGGCAGCAGCGGTTCGCAAAATTCGCGCACGAATTCAGGACTTCGGCATTGACGGCGCCAATATCATGATCGCCGCGACCCATTCGCACACCGCGACCGCAATGGACGTTACGGCAAAAAATTACGATCACGCCGAAGAAAAGGATGTTGACTACATTTGTGCGCGCGCCGCGGATGCGGTATATCTTGCGTACCGTCACCGTACCGAAGTCAGGATCGGCTTCGGCACAGCGCGGGAGAACGAAATTTCCTTTAACCGCCGCTGGTGGATGAAGGACGGCAAGGTTCACACATGGCCCGGCGTGTGCAATCCCGACAACATCAGACCCGCGGCAGGAATCGACCCCGAAATCGGCATTGTCCGTGTGGACGATCTGGCCGGTGAGCCGGTGGCCGTTCTCGTGAACTTTGCCAATCATCCCGATACAGTCGGCGGTACGGCGCATTGTGCGGATTACATCGGCGCGCTGTCGCGCAAACTGCGGGCTTCTCTCGGAGAAAAGGTCGTCCCCGTGTTTATGAACGGCTGCTGCGGGGATATTACGCACATCGATTATTCCGGCAGGCATCCGATCGTAAAGGACCATCATATTATGATCGGCAACAAACTCGCTGCTGATGTGCTTGAGGCATATGACTCGATCTGTCCGCAGGAGATCGGGTCGATCGACGTTGTGTCCAAAACGATTGAAATTCCGCGCCGCCAGTTTACAAAGGATGAGTACGAAGCAGCGCTGAAAAACGCCGAGGAAATCAATACCCGTCTCAGGACGCGCTCGGCGCGTGCAGACCAGAGCGAAGAGGATTTTGCCAAGCCCACCACGGGAGACATGGACGTAATGGCGCTGGAATATGCAGAATCCGCGATTACGCTGTACGAGCATCCGATTCTCAGCGAGAACGTTGAACTGCAGGCGATCCGTGTGGGGGATATTGCGTTTTCCTCCATGCCGGGAGAAATGCTTGTGGAAATCGGTCTTGACTTCAAAAAACGTTCCCCGTTTGCAAAAAATTTCATCGTAGAGCTTGCCAATGGATGCAACGGTTACATCGGAACAAAGAAATCCTTCCCGGAAGGCGGGTACGAGGTCACGCTCAGTTCTTACGTCAATCTGTGCGAGGACGCCGCCGAAATGATCAATTCCACTCTGGTGGAATTGCTGCAGGGAATGCGGTAAAAGCAATCTGTTCCGGAAGATTCACAGCTGCTGCAATCATATGGCCGGCAGAAAGGAAGCGCTATCAGCATGAAAGATAAATTTCGATGGACATACCTTGCGCACCTGGGGTATAATATGTGGCTCGAACCTCCGATAGATCCTCTGGGGATCCACGGACAAAAGGGCTGGTGTGATCATGTCGACGCAAGCAGCAAGCTTCGCTTCGACGAAAACTATTGGCGGGAAATGACTGCCCAATTAAAAGAAGCGGGATGCAACACAATCCTGCTGGATCTTGGCGAGGGAGTGCGCTACGAAAGTCACCCCGAGCTTGCCGTGGAAGGCTCTCTGAGTAAGGAACAGCTTTCCGCCGAGCTGAGCCGCCTGCGGAATGAGGGCTTTGAGGTAATCCCCAAGCTCAACTTCTCGGCATCGCATGACATCTGGCTCGGCGAATATTCCCGAATGCTTTCTACTTCGGTTTATTACCGTGTGGTTGAGGACCTGATCCGGGAGGTTGCCGAGCTTTTCGGATCACCGGAGCTGTTTCATCTTGGCATGGATGAGGAAACAGCCGAAAACCAGCGCTCAAATAATTATGTGGTCATCCGGCAGGGCGAACAGTGGTGGTACGATTTCGGCAGAATGGTCAACGCGGTGGAACACGCGGGCTGCCGTCCGTGGATCTGGTCGGATTACGCATGGCACAACGAAGAAAGCTTTTTTGCCAATATGTCAACAGAGGTCGTGCAGTCCAATTGGTATTACGGCGATTTTGATCCCGCCAAAGCAGCGCTGGGAGTCATTGAAATGTATGACAAGCTGGAAGTACACGGATTTGACCAGATCCCGACCGGGAGCAACTGGTCTGTGCCCGATAATTTTTCGCGGACTGTCCGTTACGGCGTGTCTCACATTGCGCCGGACCGGCTGCTCGGATTCCTTCAGACGCCGTGGTATCCAACGCTGCACCGGGAAAAGAGCAGACACGATCAGGCGATTGCGGATATGGCGGCCGGAAGAAAAATTTATGAGGATAAATAGACCGTTGTACGTTCATTCGCTGCATGGAAAGGGGAAAAATTAAAATGAATTTGGCTTTTGCAGGATTTCGGCACAGTCATATTTTCGCGTTGTACCGGATGGCCCTCAAAAATCCGGATGTAAACATTGTCGGCTGCTTCGAAGCCGACGATCCGGCAAGAATGCAGGCTGAAGAAGCACTGGGTGCCAAATTTCAGTACGCGAGCTATGAAGAGATCCTGAATTCCGACGAAATCGACGCGATTGCAATCGGAGATTACTATCAAAAACGCGGTTCAATGATTATTGAAGCGTTGAAGCACGGAAAACACGTCATCTGTGATAAGCCGCTCTGTACGGAACTTTCGGAGCTTGAGCAGATCCAAAAGCTTTCCTCTGAAAATCAACTGAAGGTAAGCTGTATGCTGGATCTTCGTTATCTGGCGGCAGCGAAAAAAGCCCGGGAGCTGATCCGCGAGGGCGCGATCGGAACGATTGGGATCGTCTCCTTTACCGGTCAGCATTTTCTTGACTGTGGGCATCGACCGAAGTGGTACTTCGAAGACGGAAAGCACGGCGGTACCATCAACGACATCGGAATACACGGGATCGATCTGGTTCGCTTTATTACCGGAAAAAACCTGAGTACCGTCACCGCAGCCAAGGTCTGGAACCGATTCGCGACTTCAGAACCGGGCTTCAAGGATTGCGGTCAGTTCATGGTCGACATGGAAGAAATCTCTGTCATTGGCGATGTTTCTTACGCTGCGCCCAATTATGACGGTATTCTTCCGACGTATTGGAGCTTTTACTTCTGGGGAACCACAGGAATGCTGCACTTTAATCTGAAGGACAGCAGAACGCTGCTGTTTTACAATAAAACAGAACAGCGCATTTCCTGTCCCGAAAACAAGTCTGACTACTTAAGTGATTTTATCAGTGAAATTCAGGGAAAGCCAACCGACCTTCGTACAGAGGATATTCTCGAATCCGCCGCACAAACGCTCCGGATCCAGGAAGCCGCAAAATAACGCTGCTGACCTGCACAACCTGATACACAGATGCTCATCGCCGTTGAGAAAAGACGGCTTTGTCTGTGTATCTTCGTCCTGAACTTCAAAAAATTAACCTGTTGGAAGGAAACGGATTTATGAAAAAGCTGATTGTTGCCATTATCGGTCAGGGAAGAAGCGGCCGCGATATCCACGGCGACTACTTTCTGAGCGAGGAGAACAAATTGTTCCATGTGGTTGCCGCGGTCGACCAGATTGAGTTCCGCCGTGAGCGCGCGAAAAAGGATTTTGGCTGCGATGTTTACAGCGATTATCGGGAGCTGTTTAACCGCAGCGACATTGATATCGTGGTCAACGCCACGTTTTCTCACGAGCATTATCCGATCACGATGGATCTGCTCAATCATGGGTTTAACGTGGTTGTGGAAAAGCCGTTTTCGGCTCACACAGCAGAATGTCAGGATATGATCGACGCTGCAAAGAAGAACCATGTTATGCTGACTGTCTTCCAGCAGTCGCATTACTCTCCGGCTTACAAGCGTGTCAAAGAACTGATTCATAGCGGTATCTTTGGCGAAATCAAACAGGTGAGTGTTGCATTTTCCTGGTTTACCCGCCGTTGGGACTGGCAGTGCAGCCAGCGTTTTTACGGCGGAAGCCTGCGCAACACCGGTCCACACCCGATGGAACAGGTGCTTGACCTGATGAACCTTGATTACGACAAGCTGCCTGAAGTTGTTGTTTCCCGCCTTGGGCAGGCGAATACCTTCGGCGACGCGGAAGACTATGTCAAGATTCTGCTGCTGCACCCGGGCCGTCCTGTATATGACGTGGAGATCAGCTCCTGTGACTCTTATTCCGATTACAACTACAAGGTGCAGGGCACTCGCGGCGGCCTGAAAGCTACGGTGACACATTTGAAATACAAGTATTTCAAAGAAGAGGAAGCGCCCGAGCAGAAACTGATTCTTGAGCCTCTCAGCCACGAGGACGGTACTCCGGCTTACTGCGGCGAGAAGCTCAACTGGTATGAGTTTGATGAAGATCTCACCGGCAGCGCCTTTACGTCCGCTGTGGATGAATATTACACCATGGTCTACCATCACCTGGTCGACGGCAGTGAGCTGGTCATCACACCGGAGAAGATCAAGCAGGAGATTGCTTTGATGGAGAAAATCCACGCGCAGAACCCGCTTCCGGTGAAGTTCTGATTCTTAAATTAAATTTGGCACAAAAATCAGGAGCCGCTGCAGAGTCTTCTTTCTGCAGCGGCTCCTTGCCGTCGGATGTTCCGGTAATCTTTCAGAAGCTGCGGTGCAGGAACGCAGACGGTTTACGAAGCGTATTTATGCTCCAGCCGGATCTTGTCTGCGATCATGGCCACAAACTCGCTGTTTGTCGGTTTGCCGCGCTCGTTGTGGATCGTATAGCCGAAATAGGAATTCAGTACATCCACATCGCCCCTGTCCCACGCCACCTCAATGGCATGGCGGATCGCGCGCTCCACGCGTGACGGCGTTGTTTCATATTTTTTTGCCACCGTCGGATACAGCCGCTTTGTCACGGCATTCATCATTTCTTCGCTTTTGACGGAAAGCTGGATCGCGTAGCGCACATAATGGTAACCCTTGATATGCGCCGGGACGCCGATCTGATGCAGGATCTCCGTAATGCGAAGCTTCAGCTCGTCCTCTCCCGGCGAGCCTGCCTCAGCGGCTTCCACCGGCACAGAGATCCTGCGCTGCACCTGCAGCAGCTTGGTGATCAGCAGTTCGCTGTCCACCGGACGGGTAAAACAGTACTGCGCACCCGCGTCGTATTCCTCTTTGGCGATCCCCGGATTCGAAAAATTCATCACCGGAAAGAACGCCGTTTTTCCTTCCCTGCGCGCATTGTAGGACCGCATGACCCCAACCGCATCGATATGCGGCATAAAAGCATCGAGAACTGCAGCGTCGGGCCGGAACGTTTCGAGTGCCTCCAGCACCCGGATCCCGTCCTTTTCTACCCGGATCAGCTCCATGTTGCGTTTGTTCAATTCCAGCTCCAGCTGATTGCAGAAATCACGATCCTCTTCGGTAATGAGCACTTTTTGGCGGGCATCCATAATTTGACCATCCTTTCCATCTGAAACCGCATTGTGCGGCGCTTCGTTATTTGATGCCCTTATTTTACCATCGCCGTTTTGATTTGTCAATCTATTTCTTACAATTTTTTCTAAATTAAAATGTTTTTGTTATGCTGCCCGGTTTTTCTGCGTCTGCAGCGCTCTGTCTGCATCCAGCATATTCTCTGCAAAAATTGCATAACCTCTCGTCGGGTCATTGACGAAAACATAAGTAAAT
>JAQXJH010000136.1 GCA_029008595.1 Bacillota bacterium | reverse complement strand
ATTATCAGGCAAAGAACGGATAAGGAGAAGAACTATGGTTCGTGAAATATGCAAAGACGAGGCTTTTCTCTCCCAAAAGGCGGAACCCGCCGCGGCAGACGACCTCGGCACGGCGCAGGATCTGCTGGATACCCTGGCCGCCCATAAGGATGGCTGCGTGGGCATGGCGGCAAATATGATCGGCGTCAACAAGCGCATCATCGCCTTTGACAACGAGGGCGAAACCATGGTCATGTTCAACCCCGTCATCGTCAGGCAGTCCGGGGCGTATGAGGCCGAGGAGGGCTGCCTGTCCCTTACCGGTACGCGGCGCACAAAGCGTTTCCGGAGCATCAAGGTGCAATGGCAGAACGAGAAATTCCAGACGCGGCTCAAGACCTTTACCGGCTGGACGGCGGAGATCATTCAGCACGAGATCGACCATTGTGAGGGGATTCTGATATGATTTTATATTTCTCCGGCACCGGGAACAGCCGGTACGCTGCACAGCGCATCGCGGAAGCGACCGGCGACGGGCTTCTCAGCATGAACGACCGCATCAAGGCGGGCGATACCTCGCCGGTTACATCTGATGAGCGCCTTGTTGTCGTCACGCCCACTTATGCGTGGCGTATTCCGCGCGTGGTACGGGATTGGCTTGCCGCAACAGACTTCCCCTGTGCAAAGCAAGCGTGGTTCGTCATGACCTGCGGCAGCGAGACCGGCAACGCCGCTCAGTATAACCGCGCGCTCTGCCGGGAAAAACAGCTCACCGATATGGGCACGGCGCAGATCATCATGCCGGAAAATTACATTGCCATGTTCAACGCGCCGCAGGCAGACGAAGCACGGCAGATCGTTGCCAAGTCGGAGCCGGACATTGACCGCGTGATCTCCGCCATCGCGGCGAATCAGGCGTTCCCGCCGCCCCGCAACAACCTTTACGACCGCTTTATGAGCGGCCCGGTGAACCCGATCTTCTATTCGTTCTTCGTCAAAGCAAATGCCTTTGCGGCCGGTGATGCCTGCACCGGCTGCGGTCAGTGCGCAAAGCTCTGCCCGACGAACAATATTACGATTCAGAACGGCAAACCCGTCTGGCGCAGCGGCTGCACCCACTGCATGGCGTGTATCTGCCGCTGCCCGGCGGAAGCCATTGAATACGGCAAAAAGAGCCTCGGCAAGCCAAGGTATCATTTCGAGGCGCTTTAAAAAAGTTTCATTTCTGTCCCGAACCCCATGAAAGCATGGGATGAAGAACGCCACGGCGAAAATGTCATGCCTGAGCAGCAGCCCAATGGCGTCGTAATGGTGCAGCGTCCGGACGCTGACCCCCGCCAGACGGCTGACTTCGTGAATGGTCATCATGGGTATCCCTCCCTCGTGTAAAATCAGTCTATACTATGACGCTGCGTGAGAGTCAAGAGGTATTTTCAAAAAATTTTTTCACCGGCGCAGGGCAGAAACCGAATTCCGCTTATTTCCGGAACGCAAAAATGTTACGATGATACCGTAATCCGCCGCATTTTCTCAGAAGACCCGTTTGGACTGCCGGCATCCGACCCGTTTCATCATCTGAGGAGGGGTATTATGAGCAAAAACTTTGGCGCACCGGATTGGAAAGCGTATCTTCCGATCCCGGTTTTTGAGGAGCATCCCGAATACGAAGAGCTTTACAATAAAGCGTGGGAGCTGGCATTTGATCACATCAAGGATATCCCCGGAATGCCGCAGACGCCGTATATGGATGAGGCGTTCTGCGCAACTCAGCTCTGGATATGGGACACCTGCTTTATGTCCCTGTTCTGCAAGTACGCAAGAGAGGTTTTTCCGGGCGTTGAATCGCTGCAAAATTTTTATGCGCTGCTGTATGAAGGAAAGCATTTTCCCCCGGTGATCGTGCCGGAGGACGAACCGGGCTGGACGGGCGCCGTTCCGGGGGAACCGTTTGAAATCAACCTCTGCATTGCAGACAATCCGCCTCTTTTTGCCTGGGTAGAGTATGAAAACGCGCTTTTCAGCGGTGACAAGGAATCCGTCAAGGAGCTTTTGTATGAGCGCGGCGTTCTGCAGAAGCATTACGATTGGATTGAAAATCTGCATGAGCCGGTCAAGATGGATTCCTGGCTGGTTCCTACGTTTCTGACTGCCGAAACATACGGATACAAATGGGAAGGCGGAAGCTCCGGGATGGACAATACGCCGCGCGGAAGAACCGGGGAGCATGCGACGGAAGAACGCCCCAACAATCCCGATATGCTGTGGCTGGACGCGCTTTGCCAGCAGGCATTGTCGGCGCATATGATCGCAAAGCTGTATGGGATCGTCGGGGATGAGCGGGAAAAAGAGCGATGGAATCAAAAATATGAGGAAAAGAAGCGGATCATCAACGACCTCTATTGGGACGATCAGGATCAATTCTATTATGACATCGACTGCGGCACGCACGAGTTTTATCGGGTCATGACGATCGCTTCTTATTGGACCATGACATCCGAAACAGCCGGCCGGGAACGGGCAAAAAAGCTTGTGGAACGGGCGTCGGATCCGAAAACCTTCGGCGGAGCTGTGCCGCTTGTATCGCTGTCGCGGTCTGACAGCGACTATTCGCCGGATGGAAAATACTGGAGAGGCTCCATGTGGCTGCCTGCCGCATATGCCGCCCTGAAGGGATTTGCATTATACGGATATTTTGACGCGGCACACACTGCTGCCGCGAAAATTCTGGAGCATATGTACCGGACTTATATCGATTATACGCCGCATACCATCTGGGAGTGTTACAGCCCCGAAGAACATAAGCCGGGAACACAGACGCAGGGAGAAACGGTCGTTCGCAAAGATTTCTGCGGCTGGTCTGCCCTCGGGCCGATTTCCATCTATCTCGAATTCGTGCTTGGCTTCCATACGGCAGATGCATTTACAAAAACCGTTCAATGGGCGATGCCCGGCGGCGTCAGCGGCAAAATCGGGATCCGGAATCTGAGATTCGGAACGATCACAACGGATATTGTGGCAGACGGAAATGTCTGCACCGCAGTGTCCAACGAAGCATATACACTCGAAATCAACGGCAGACGGTTTGAAGTAGCGCCGGGCGAAAATCATTTTTCGCTGTAGCTTCCCTCCGCGCAGCGCTATGTTCCGTGCCGCATCATCCTCCGGGCGCAGAAAAGGGCCGTGACAGATAAAATCTGTCATGGCCCTTCGGCTTGGATTGTTATCGCCGCCAGATGCTGCGGCGAACGGCCAGATAACGCACGGTACCGATCAGGAGAACCAGCAGAAGCGAACAGGCAAGAATGGCCAGCACGGCGCCGATCGCCTGCACCCGCGTCTGCACCAGATTGCGGGTCACCAGCAGGCCCGCGATCGCAAACAGAACGCCGAAGATCAGCCCGCGCCCGACGTAGCGGGAAAACAGATGCTCCGCGGCGATCTGCCGTTTATGCCGTGCCGCAAAGGTGCGGGGCAGGCGTTTTCCGCGCAGCCCGCGTTCGGCAATGCTGAGCATGGCGGTCAGCCGCCCGGCAGCTTCGGCAGCGCTTTCGTCGGTCAGCTCGCCTGCAAACGGCCAGGAAAAGAGGCAGGGCGCACCCGTTTCATCGGCATCCACCGTGCCGAAATGCGTGCCGATCCTGTCGTCAAATTCAAATTCCGGCGCGCAGCCCTCCGCCGCGGGAAGCCCGAACACCATCGGAACGCCGCCGGAACGGGAAAACCGCCGTTTGGCTGCTGCAATCTCGCCGACAAAGCAAAGCCTTCCGTCCGCCGTCAGCGAGGGTTCGCTGCTGATGCAGACGGAGAGATATTCCGCCCGTCCGCCGCGCAGCCGGTAATAGTGCGGAAACGTTCCCGTAAAGCCAAGCCCGGCAAGAAAATCTTCTGCGGCGTGCATCGCGGCCCGGCACGCAATGTCGTAAGCGCCGGCAAAATACGGCGCATCGCTGCAGCCGGCCGAGGCTTCCGCAAACCGCCGGAGCAGCGGCCGCGTCACCTGGCGCGCGCTGCCGTCAAATTCCGATTGCCGGAGCGTCTCGCAAAACTGCGTCATCAGCTTTTCTGTCCGTTCCGGCTGTTCGTTGTCGTATTTTTCCTGTGCATCCGTCAGCAGCCGGTGCAGCTCCTTGCCAAGCTCGCCGCAGTTCTGTTCAAAAAAGTCCGCCGTCCGTTCCACCAGATAGCGGTTTTCGAACAAAACATCCGCCTGCGTCTGCATCAGCGGCGGCGGAACACCCGGCAGCAGCTGTGATTTTGCAAAAAGCTGGGCGCAGCCCAGCAGACGGTTTTCCTCCATGGAAAGCACCGTGGTTCCGAGCATCGTCTGCTTTCTGAGCAATTCCGTAAAGCAGGCGGTCAGCGCCGCCATCCCGGAGCTGCCCCGCTGCCGGAGCCGGGCGGCATAGTCAAAGAGCGTCACATGCATCCGGGCTTCCCGGCAGAGCAGGCGAACCTCCTGCCAGTTCTGCTTCTGCAGCAGCCGCTCGGTGTAAACCGTATCGGAAAACTCCGTATCGATCAGAAAGCGGAATTCCATGCCGTCGTCCGTGCGGTCGGCTTCCGCCCAGAAAAGGTAGCCCGTCAGCGAATGCTCCCCCGTTTCGGCCTGCGGCAGATCCGTCTGCGGCGCGTCGAACACCATGCGCGCCTGCCCCCAAAGGCTTTCCGGTACCGAAAGCACCGCCGAGCCGGGCTGAAACGTCAGCGTGACCCGTTGCGCGCGCAGCTGGGAAAAGGACTGGAGAAAATCGCCTGCCACCGGCGAGATCCGGCTGGAAACATCCTTGAGCGCATAAAGCCACTGCTGCCGCGCCTGCGCGTTCTCCCTGTGCAGCGTCTCCACCCATTTGAACACCGGCATCAGCCGCTCTGCGGTAGGGGTGAACTGGCTTTCCGCAATGACGCGGATGCGGGCGGGCACGGTTCCGCTCAGATCATACCGCGAAGAAACCAGCCTGCGCAGCCCCGCCTGAATCGTCTTGCACGCATCGCTCTGCACCGAAAACGAAAACTCCTGCAAATGGGCGATCGTGTCCTGCGGAGTCAGCGGATTCAGCGGCGAGGTCAGCTCGGAAAGCTGCGCCATATAATATTCCATGCCGATTTGATACCGGTCGATATACTTCATGATGCTGTCGGATCCTTTCATCAGGCTGAACCGGCGGGCAGAGGCCGCGGCGGGGCAAAGCTGCTGCGTGCCGCGCAGGCCGGGAAGTGATAAGTTAAGTATAACACACGGCGCAGCCTCTGCGCAACCGCACAGACACGGTTATTTTGCGGCGGAATCGCGGGAACGCTGTTTTCAAAAAAACATTGACAAATATCTATATGACGGATATAATAGCAATCGATACTATTCTCCGGGAGGTGCCAGGCAGATGGATGAAAAAAAAGCGGCGCTGATCTTCAAGGCGTTCTGCGATGAAAACCGTATCCGGATCATCCGGCTTCTGCGCAGCGGCGAGAAATGCGCCTGCAGGCTGCTGGAAGAGATCAACGTCACACAGCCGACGCTTTCCCATCACATGAAAATTCTTTGTGCCTCCGGCGTCGTGACCGGCCGAAAAGAGGGGAAATGGATGCACTATTCCATTTCGGCAGAGGGAGCGAAGGCCGCGGCGGAGCTGCTCCGGGAACTGACATCGCCCGGGGACGCGCCGGAAAGCGGCTCGTGCGGGAGCAAACGGGGTGAATAAATCTTCTCCCGCGCAGATTGTTTCGGAAGCAGCACATCGACACATCTGCATATTTCTATGTACGGAAAGGACTCTTTTATGGAACGATTAAAAACGGTATGGGATTTCTTTCAGAATGAGATCCTTGGAATGGGTTGGCTGAACCGGTCCATCGGAGCAATCTTAAGCTCCTGCGGATTGGATCCCTCCGGCCGCATCGGCGGCAGCGTGCGGTTCTTTCTTTACGACATCGTCAAGATCATGGTGCTGCTGGGCGTGCTGATCCTGATCATCTCATACATCCAATCCTTTTTCCCGCCCGAGCGGACAAAAAAGATCCTTGGCCGGTTTCATGGCGTGGGCGCAAATATCGCAGCGGCGCTGCTTGGTACAGTAACGCCGTTTTGCTCCTGCTCTTCGATTCCGCTGTTTATTGGCTTTACCAGCGCAGGGCTGCCGCTGGGCGTCACTTTTTCCTTCCTGATCTCCTCTCCCATGGTGGATCTGGGAAGTCTGGTACTGCTGATGAGCATCTTCGGGTGGAAGGTCGCCGCCGTTTATGTGCTGGCCGGCCTTGTGATCGCCGTTCTCGGCGGAACGCTCATTGAGAAGCTGCATCTTGAAGATCAGGTGGAGGAATATATCCGCAAAGGCCGTTCGCCCGATCTTCCGCAGGAAGAGCTGCATTTCAGAGAGCGCATGAAATTCGCCTGGACGCAGGTGGTTTCCACCGCGAAGAAGGTATTTCCCTATGTGCTGGTCGGCGTCGGGATCGGCGCGGTCATCCACAACTGGATCCCCGAAGAGTTCATTGTGAAGATCCTCGGCTCCGGCAATCCCGTCGGCGTTGTCATCGCTGCAGTTGCCGGCGTTCCGATGTACGCCGACATCTTCGGCACGATCCCCATTGCCGAAGCCCTGCTCGGGAAAGGCGCGCTGCTCGGTGTCGTTCTGTGCTTCATGATGAGCGTCACCACACTCTCTCTGCCGTCCATGATCCTGCTCCGCAAAGCCGTAAAACCGAAGCTGCTCGGGATCTTTATCGCCATCTGCATTGTCGGCATGATCCTCGTCGGTTATTGTTTCAACCTGATCCAGCCAATCATTATATAAAATAAACGGAGGTAATTCGGATGTCATTCCTGCATGTTGTCAGAAAAAAAGCGAAAACGGTGCCGGTACGCCGCTGCAGAGAAGCCGCCGCACCGGCCGCAAAGGAATGCTGCGGCTCTCCTGTGGACGGGATCTGCTGCGTCAAAGTTCTGGGCGCCGGCTGCAAGTCCTGCCGCGAACAATACGAGAACGCCAAAGCCGCCGTACAATCCATGGGGCTGCCGGTCGAAGTGGAATACATCACCGATATGGAACAGGTCATGGCTTACGGCGTGATGCGCATGCCCGCCATTGTGGTCAACGAGCAGGTGGTTTCCATGGGCAGGGTGCTGAAAACCGCCGAGGTGGAACAGCTGCTGCACAGGCTGGAACATTGACGGAAAGAGAACACAAACCGCCCGGATCTGCATTCCAAAACAAAGCACCACGACCGATGCGCTGAGAACGTATCTGCCGTGGTGTTTTTTCAGGTTGCCGGCGCCGGTCTGATCCGACCGGCCGGAAGCGGCTCCGGTATTCAAAGCGCTCCCGCGTCAGGTGCTGCTCTTCCCTTCCCGCAGGCGGTGCATGATCCCGCTGCCGCGCGCCAGAAAATCCGAAAGCGCACAGTACTCTTTGTACAGCGCTTCGTACCGGCGAACGTTTTCGGGAATCGGGCGGTAAACCGTTCCGCTGAGCCTGCCCAGCCGCGCGGCAAGCCCGGCCACGCTGCCGAAGCCCGCGGCTGCCGCTGCGTAGATCGCGCTGCCGAACGCGCCGGACTGACCGCTGCCCGCAACGGTGATCTCCCTGCCGCACACATCGGCGTAGATCTGCATGATCAGCGGATCCTTCATCGGGATTCCGCCTGCTGCGCAGAGCTTCTGCACCGGGGCGCCGCTGTTTACAAACTGATCGATAATGCGGCGGGTACCGAAAGCGGTCGATTCCAGCAGCGCACGGTAAATTTCTTCCGGGCGCGTGGCGATCGTCAGCCCCACGATTGTCCCGCTCAGCGCGGAATCCATCCAGGGGCTTCTGGCGCCGTTGAACCAGTCCAGCGCGACCAGTCCGCTTTCTCCCGGCAGCAAATTGGACGCCTTTTCCCGCAGCAGGCGGTGAATGCTGATGCCGCGCTGCTTCGCTTCCTCCTCATAGGCCGCCGGAACTCCGTTATGCACAAACCACGAAAACGAATCTCCCACACAGGTCTGACCGGCTTCATAGGCGAACAGCCCGGGAATGATGCCGTCCTTTACGATCCCGCAGACGCCGGGGATGCCGCGCTCCTCTTCGGAAAGGAGCATATGGCACGACGAAGTCCCCATAATGATCAGCATGCTGCCCGGTTCATAAATACCGCTGGCAGGAACCGAGGCATGTGCGTCCACAACGGCCGCCGCAACAGGGATCCCCGCGCAGAGGCCAAGCTGCTCTGCCATTTCGTCCGTCAGCGTTCCGGCACAGCTGCCGACCGGGATCACCGGCGCGTTCAGCTTCGTCTGCACAACATCCTCCAGCATCGGGTGCAGCGCGCGGAAAAATTCCCGCTCCGGATATCCCGTCCCGTCGCGGTAAAATGCCTTATACCCGGCGCCGCAGCCGCTGCGCTTCTGCACGCCGGTCAGCTTCCAGACGATCCAGTCGCCCGCTTCCAGAATGAACGCCGCCGCGCGGTAGACCTCCGGCGATTCCTCCACGGTCTGAAGGATCTTCGGCAGCATCCATTCGCTGGAGACCTTTCCGCCGTAAAGCGGCAGCCAGGGTTCGCCGCGCTGTCTGGCCACCGCATCGATCCGGTCGGCGCAGCTCTGCGCACTGTGGTGCTTCCACAGCTTGCAGTACGCATTCGGCGTCCGTTCAAATTCCGCTTTTTCACACAACGGCGTTCCTTCGGCATCCGTCGGCAGAATGGTGCAGGCGGTAAAATCGACGCCGATCCCGGCGACCTCTTCCTTCGGAACCCCCGATTGCTCCAGAACGCCGCGTACGACAGCCGTCAGCCCCTGCAGATAATCCTGCGGAACCTGAAGCGCCCAGTCCTGCGGAAGCCTGACCCCGCAGGGCAGCTCGCTGTCCAGAACGCCATGCGGGTATTCAAAGACACATTCAGCCTTTTCTTCCCCCGTCTGCAGATCGAGCAGCACCGCTCTCACTGAAAGTGTTCCGTAATCCAAACCGATCGTATACCGTTTCATTTCTGTCAGTTCCCCTTCCGTTTTTGATCCGGAATCTGCTCATTCCCGGAACAGCTCCAACTCCGTCAGGCCGCACAACGCATGATACAGCGGCAGATGGTACTCCTGTATCCGGTAGGTCTCCGCGGCAGGAACGCGGAAGGTAACGCTGCTGACGGCAGAAAGCCGGCTTTCGCGCTCACCGGTAAACGCAATGATCTCCATTCCTTTTGCTTTGGCCGCCAACGCCGCGTTGACCACATTCGCGCTGTTTCCGGAGGTGGAAAGCGCCAGCAGCACATCCCCCGGGCATCCATAGGCAAAGGCCTGCTGAGCAAATACCATGTCCGGCTGCACATCGTTGAGAAACGCCGTCATCAGCGCGCTCTGGCTGACAAGAGAAATTGCCGGCAGCCCCTGCTGCAGGCCGGCAGCAAACTGCTCCGGCTCGCCGCAGCCAGCCGCACGCAGCGACCGGATCTGATCCCGTTCGAGCGGCCGCTTCAGCAGAAATCCCTTCATCAGCTCGCCGACGATATGTTCGCTGTCTGCGGCACTTCCGCCGTTGCCGCAGGTCAACACCTTGTGCTGTGTGGAAAAGCAGACGCAAAGCAGAGAAAAAGCATCCAGCAGATTCTGTTTCTGCGGCAGAAGCTGCGGATACTGCTCCCACAAATGCTCCAGCAGCCGGTTCTGTGCCTGATTCATTCTGATCATCCTTTCAAATTTCGGCGCGGAACGCGGTTCTGTCCAGGCCTGCGCTTTTTGAAAATACTTTGTTGGGATTCCTCTTTATATTATAGCAGAAGTCCGTAATTTGTCCAATTTTTCAGGCCGGATTTTATCACAGAAATACCCCCCGGTGCGGTGTGTAAAACCGTGCCGGAGGGTATTGTTACGGCGGCACAAACGCGTGCCCCTGCATCTTCCGATCAGGCGGCGCTGCCTGCTGCCCGGCCGGGCGCCTGAAACGATCAGAGATCCAGCCTCATGTCACCCTTCCTGATCCAGCCGAGCTTGCGGAACATTTCCGAAAAAACGAATGCCAGCAGCGCCGGAGCGACAAAGTGCATCAGCACGATCTCGACGATCACGACCCACGGCTCCTGCGTCTGCGTCATCGTCTGATACGCCATCAGCTGGCCGACCAGACCGGCCGTGCCCATTCCGGAACCCTTCGCATTATTCGTCATGCCCAGAACGGCCGTCGAAATCGGGCCGAGGACCGCCGAAGAAAGGATCGCCGGCAGCCAGATGACCGGCTTGCGCAGAATATTCGGAACCTGAAGCATGCTGGTGCCCAGTCCCTGCGCAAGCAGACCGCCCATTTTATTTTCCCGGTAGCTCGCTACGGCAAAACCGATCATGTTTGCGCAGCAGCCCACCGTTGCTGCACCGGCCGCGATCCCGGAAAGGTTCAGAACGATCCCGATTGCCGCAGAGCTGATCGGCAGCGTCAGGATCATGCCCATCAGGACGGCAACGACGATTCCCATCAGCACCGGCTGCTGTTCGGTTCCCCAGTTTACCATAGCGCCCAGCCCGGTCATGAAGCGGGAGATCGGCGGCCCGAGCACCAGCCCCACCGCAGAACCGGAAACGATGGATACCAGCGGCGTCACGAGGATATCCAGCTTTGTTTTGCCGGAAACCAGCCTGCCCAGCTCGATTCCGACGAAGGCGGCAATAAACGCCCCGAGCGGTTCTCCGGGGCCGGAAAACTGCATCACGCCGTCCACCAGCACGGTGCCCGCCAGAATCTTGCTGGCAAACGCGCCCACCATGCCGCAGGTCGCTGCCGAAATGGTCACATACGGCGCCGCATGATATTTATGCGCAACGCCGACTCCGATCCCGGCGCCGGTCAGAGCCGCCGCAACTTTGCTGACGATCACCAGATATCCGCCGAACGTTCCGCCGATCAGGGTGCCGATCTGTTCCAGGATCGTGCCGATGATCAGGGTGGAAAACAATCCGGTCGCCATTCCGCTCAGACCGTCAATGAAAATGTGGTTCAGAATCTGTTTTAGCTTTTTCACGAAGAAATCTTCCTTTCCCCTCCGCTGCCGGAGCCAATGTGTCTGCGGTAAATATTCGGATGCGAATGCGATTTTACGGACACATTCGGCTGATGCTCCTATTATAGTCCCGGCTTCTTCCTCCGCACAAGAGCCGAATGTATTTTCGGCGATTCAATACAGGAAAGCAGAAAATATGTAAAATATTTGTGAATTATTTTGCCGCTCTCCACAGAGCTTCTGCTTGCATTTTTCTGCTCCTGCAGGTATACTGGATGACATACCTGCAGGAAAAAGGAGGCTTTTCTTTTGACTTTTCCGCTGAACACTCTGGGGCTTGCTCACCGGTTTCTGGCCGGTCATGTTCCCGCCGGCGGCTTCTGTGTGGACGCCACTGCCGGCCGGGGACGCGATACCGCTTTTCTCTGCTCGCTGGTGGGTTCTTCCGGCCGTGTGCTTGCATTTGATATTCAGCCTGCCGCCGTCTCCGCCGCGCGGGCGCTACTGGACGAACAGGGCTATTCCGCCATTGCGACGGTTGTCTGCGACAGTCATCACCACATGCTGCAATACGCCGAACCCGGTACCGCCGACGCCGTTGTTTTCAACTTCGGCTGGCTCCCCGGCGGTGATCACAAAATTTTTACCCGCGCCGAGACCAGTATTCCTGCCATCGAAGCCGGTCTGCAGCTGCTGAAACCCGGCGGCGTGATGAGCCTTTGCATTTATTCCGGCGGCGAAAACGGCTTTGACGAACGCGACGCACTGCTTGCCTATGTGGAAACGATCAACCCTCAGGAATATACCGTCGTTGTTTCACGTTTTGTAAATCGCACCGGCAATCCGCCGATCCCCGTCTTTATCTGGAAAGAGGGCTGACCGGACCGGTTACATTCCAGCCGGCAGCGCACCCGTCCCTTTTCGATTTCCCCGCCGGTTTTCCACATGCCGGTGTGAAAATGTTGAAAGCCTGCAGGACCCCGTTTCTCTGCATACTGCCAAAAAAGCGGTGACAGCGCCCGGCTGCCACCGCTTCTTTTCTTTTTTCTGTCCGGATCAGTCCGCATATTCTGCGGCGTCTGTGTACTGATATTCCATTCCGTCCAGCGAATACGTATCTTCCGTTACCTTCTTCAGCTCCTGCACAATGCCGTCCGGCTGAACCTGCAGCTGAATGGCGTCATCCGTCCTGGAATAGGAAAAGCTCCGCTGAAAAACGCCGTAG
>JAQXJH010000135.1 GCA_029008595.1 Bacillota bacterium | reverse complement strand
ATGCGCAAGTTTTATCCGTGTGAAACGCTGCGGAATTTTTCGATGTACTGTTCCATCCGTTTTCCGCTGGAAGAGATCGATTCGCCGGAACAGCTGCTGCCGGGGATCCGTGAACAGCTGGAGGAGGGGGCCTCGCGCGGGAAGATGAGCGAAATGATGCGTGCGGCTTCGGCAATGGTGCGCTCGCTGCGGTGGATCCCGCTGGCGGTCAAGCGGCCGTTCGCCCGGCTGATCACCGGTTTTTTGAGCGACCGCGTGTTTACGACGACGCTTTCCAATCTCGGCGTGGTAAAAATTCCGGAGGAGATGGCTCCGTATATCAGGAAAATGGATTTTTCGCTCGGCGGCGGAATGCTGAACCGGGCGTCGTGCGCCATGGTCACAACGGGCGGAACGGCGGTGCTTTCGGTCACAAAGCTGACGCAGGATCCTGCGTTTGAGGAATCGCTGAACCGGCAGCTGCTGCAGCTCGGCATTCCGTTCTGCGTGACCGGCAGTGAGCTGATCTGATCAGAAAGGCGGTCGATTTGATGGAAGTCAAGATCACTTATCCGGCAATACGGCGCAGGGTTCTGACCGAACAGCGCATCCGCTGTTTTTTCTTCTGGGTTTTTCTGACGGCCGCTGCGGCGTGCGGGATCGTGAATCTCTGCGTCGGCGGCAAGGCGTGGAGTCTGGTCGTTGTTTGGTCGCTCTGGCTGGTGTGGTCGTGCCTGATCTCGCGACCGCTGGTGGAAAACCATTGGATGGGAAGAACGACGCACCTGCTGCTGAATGTCTGCGTGCTGCTGGTGCTGATCGACGTTCTGCTTGCGCCCGGATGGTCCGGCTTTGTGGTGCCGATCGTCGGGTTCGGGCTGCTGACGGCGCTCGGAGCGCTGTTCTTTTCCAATCTTCCGCGCCGGAGGCAGAATGTGCTGGTGCTGTTCTGGGTCTCGCTGGCGGGGATCGCGGCGTTTCTCTGCGCGGCTTTCGGCTGGCTGGCCATGAGTTGGCCGGTGATCGTTCTGGGGTCGCTTTCGCTTGCGCTGCTGATCGCCGGAACCGCCGTTCTGCGCAGGCAGCTTCTGGTCGAGCTTCAGAAACGATTTCATCTTTAAGGAGGGACTGCCATGTCGGAAACAATTGCAGCGATCGCGACGGCACAGGCTCCGGGAGGGATCGGCGTTGTCAGGATCTCGGGGCCGGAGGCGCTGGCCGTTGCCGACCGTATTTTCTGTGCCGCGTCTGGCACGCGCCTGGCGCAGACGCCGGGTTACCGGGCGCATTTCGGTCATGTGAAGGACGAGGAAGGCGAATTTGACGAAGCGGTCGCGCTGGTATTCCGCGCGCCGAAAAGCTATACCGGGGAAGATGTTGCCGAGCTTTCCTGTCACGGCGGCGTTTATCTTGCGCAGCGCCTGCTCCGTGCGGCGGTCGCTTCGGGGGCAAGGCTCGCCGGGCCGGGAGAATTTACGCGGCGGGCGTTTCTGAACGGAAAAATGGGACTGACGCAGGCGGAGGCCGTCATGGATCTGATCGGCGCACAGGGGGAAGCGGCAGCGCGCGCAGCGCTTTCCGCGCACGAGGGCGCTCTGGCCCGGCGGATCGGCGGGGTTCGTTCCCAGCTGGTGGATGCGGCGGCGCATCTGACGGCGTGGGCGGATTTTCCCGATGAAGAGGTGCCGGAGGTGACAGCCGGTGAACTGGAGCAGCGGCTTTGCGGCGCCTGTGATACGCTTTCGGAGCTGCTGAGGCAGTTTGACGCCGGCCGCGCGATCCGGGAGGGCGTGGAAACGGTGATCCTCGGCCGGCCAAATGTCGGAAAATCCACGCTGATGAATCTGCTTTCCGGCTGTGAGCGCAGCATCGTGACAGATGTGGCCGGTACCACGCGCGATGTGGTGGAGGAGACCGTCCGTCTGGGGGATGTGCTGCTTCGGCTGGCGGATACGGCCGGTCTGCGGGAAACCGATGATCCGGTGGAGAAAATCGGTGTTGACCGGGCAAAAAAGAGGCTTTCCACCGCGGGGCTGGTGCTTGCGGTGTTCGACGGATCGCAGCCGCTGGCGGAAGAGGATCGCCGCCTGCTTGACGCCGTTGCCGACCGGCCCGCCGTTGCGGTCATCAACAAGGAAGATCTTTCGCTGCAGATCGATCCGGCCGAGATCGGGCGGCGGATCCCGCAGACGGTTACGATCTCCGCCGCGCAGCAAAGCGGATTGGATGCGCTGACCGAAGCGATTGCGCAGGTGCTCGGCACTGCGCAGCTTTCGCCCGACGAAGGAATGCTTTTCACCGAGCGCCAGCGGGAAGCGGCTCTGCGCGCGCAGTCTTTTGCAGCCGAAGCGCTGAGTGCCGTTCGCTCCGGGATCACGTTCGACGCGGTGACCGTGCTGGTGGAAAGTGCGATCGACGCGCTGCTGGAGCTGACCGGGGAAAAAACCTCGGAAGCCGTTGTGGACGCCGTTTTTGCGCAGTTCTGCGTCGGAAAATAATTTGGCAGAGAAAAAATTCACCGCCGTTCTGTGTTCCGTTCAAGCCCGCCGGGGTTCGGAGGAGCAGAACGGCGAATTTTTTATTCTTTGACGACAGATTCCGACAAACCAAATTACCTGAATATGGTATTCTTTAATTACAGAAAGAACAGAAGCCGTTTGAAACGAATCGCGCCGGCAAGAGCAGGCCGAAATTTTCCGACCGGCGGACGATCCCTAAAAGCAGCTGTGTGAAGATGGAGGAGGCGTATCTCAGTGAACATTCCCGGATTTGATCGAAAAAAAGCAAAATCCCGTCTTGCAGAGCTTCCGGTCGATGCGCTTCGGGCGGGAACACAACAACCCAGAAAAACGTTTGACGGCGAAGAGCTGGATTCCCTGGCGGCCAGCATCCGCCAGAACGGAATTCTGCAGCCGCTGCTCGTTCGCCGCTGCGGCAGCGAATACGAGGTGATCGCCGGGGAACGGAGACTTCGCGCTGCAAAGCTCGCCGGAGCCGGGACTGTGCCGTGTATGGTGGTCGAAATGGAGGATCGGGATGCTGCGGTCTGTTCGCTGCTGGAGAATCTGCAGCGGCAGGATCTTTCCTGTTTTGAAGAAGCGGAGGCAATCGCGCGGCTGATTTCGGAATTCGGTATGACGCAGGCACAGGCCGCTGAACGCCTGGGCAAGCAGCAATCTACGATCGCGAACAAGCTGCGCCTGCTGCGGTTTTCTCCGGCGGAGCGCTCTCTGATCGGGAAATATCAGCTTTCGGAGCGCCATGCCCGCGCGCTGCTGCGGATTGAAGACGAAGCGGCGCGGCGGCAGCTTCTGCAGGAGATCGGCGAAAAGGAATTGACGGTCGCCAAAACGGAGGCACGCGTGGAACAGCTGCTCAGCGGACAAAGGGCAGGGAAAAAGCCTGCCCGCGCAATCGTTGTGGTAAAGGATGTACGCATCTTTTTCAATACGGTGGCGCATGCGCTGGAAATCATGCGGCGATCCGGGATCGATGCTTCGGAAGAGCAGAACGAGACGGAAGACTGTATTGAGTATGTCATCCGGATCCCGAAACAGGCGGCGTGCAAAGAGCGTTCGGCCTGAGCAACTGCATTATTTTGTTTCCCCCTCTTTTTTTATTCGGGCGGTGCTTTCTTCGGAGGCGCCGCCCGAATTGTTTCATGTGAAACTTTTTATGCGAGGGCAAAGAAGCACGCTCCGACCGGGGTGCAGAAAAGTTTCACGTGAAACATAGAACGAAAGGCTTTTCATTCGCGGCATCCTGTGTTATAATACAAGCAGTCCGCTGAAAACAGCGGAGATTTGTCTTTGTGCAGCGGTCCGGCAAACGAATTACCCCGTATATCGTTCGGGAATCGGGGGAACGCTTGAAGAAGGAACTTTTCAGGCGGGCGGGTGCAGCGCCGCGGCAGCGGGAACAACGCTCGTTTCGGCAGCCGATAACCGGGTTTTATCATTCTGCCGTTTACCGCGAAGAAAGGGTCGTTTGATGATGGGAAAGGTGATTGCGGTCACAAATCAGAAGGGCGGCGTCGGAAAAACAACGACCTGCGTGAATCTGAGCGCTTGTCTGGGCGCCAGAGGCTTTCGCGTGCTGCTGATCGATATTGATCCGCAGGGAAACTCCACTCAGGGACTGGGGATTCCGAAGCAGAAGGTACAGAAATCTACCTACGATATTTTTGTGGATGGCCTTGCAGCGGAAGAGGTTCTGGTGCACACCGATTTCAGGAATGTTGATCTGCTGCCGACCAACAACGCGCTGATCGGCGCCGAAATTGAGATGGTAGAGATCCCGGAGCGCGAATTCCGGCTGAAGCGGTCTCTTGCAGTGCTGCGCACAAAATATGATTTTATTTTCATTGATTGCCCGCCTTCGTTGGGACTGCTGACGCTGAACGCGCTTTGCGCCTGCGATACGATCATGCTGCCGATCCAATGTGAATTTTACGCGTTGGAGGGTCTTTCGCAGCTGATGAATCATATCCGGATCGTCAAGCGCAAGTTCAATCCCTCGCTCGAGATCGAAGGCGTTTTGTTGACGATGTATGACGGGCGGCTGAATCTGACGCAGCAGGTGGTGGACGAGGTGAAAAAGTATTTTCCCCGCAAGGTCTACCGAACGGTGATCCCGCGTGCAGTGCGGCTTTCTGAAGCGCCAAGCTTTGGTCAGCCGGTGCTGTATTACGATAAAAGCTCAAAAGGCTCGCTGGCGTATGAGGAACTTGCCGGCGAATTTGCGGCGAACAACCGCAGCCATTGATTGTTTCACGTGAAACAGCGCGGTGGGGCAGAAAAACTGCTTTCGCTGTGAAGAAAAGGAGGAGAACGGAATGGCGGCCAAAAAAGGAGGGCTCGGCAAGGGGCTGGACGCTCTGTTTGCCGACAATGCCATTGAAGAGGATACTCCGGCGGTCAAGCTGAAAATCAGCGAAATTGAGCCGAACCGGGATCAACCGCGAAAAGAATTTGACGACGCCGCTTTGGCGGAATTGGCGGATTCCATTGCGCAGCACGGCGTTTTGCAGCCGCTGCTGGTGCGCCCGCTGATTGGCGGCGGGTATCAGCTCGTTGCGGGCGAACGCCGCTGGCGCGCTTCCCGCATGGCAGGGCTGACCGAGGTTCCCGTGGTGATCCGGCAGATGAGCGACCAGGAAATGATGGAACTGGCGCTGATCGAAAACCTGCAGCGCGAAGACCTCAGCCCGATGGAAGAGGCGGAAGGTTACCATACGCTGATGGAAAGCTATTCCCTGACGCAGGAGGAGGTTGCCCGGATCGTGGGCAAATCGCGTCCTGCGGTTGCAAATTCCCTGCGCCTGCTCACCTTGCCGGAAGAGGTTGGCGAAATGGTGCGCGGCGGGGAGCTGAGCGCCGGTCATGCCCGCGCGCTGCTCGCATTCCCGCAGGAACAGATGCTCTCCCGCGCAAAAGAAGCGGTGGAACGTTCATTGACGGTTCGCGACCTGGAGAAACTTGCAAAATCTGCGTCCGTCGGAAAGGCAGCGCCGAAAGCACCGCCATCAGCCAGGCGCGCCACCTTTTTCGATGAGGTGGAGATCGCGCTTGCAGAGCAGCTTGGCCGCCGCGTCCGGGTGACGACCGGGAACGGCAAAAAAGGCCGGCTGGAAATCGAATTTTATGACCCGGAGGATTTGCAGGAGCTTGCGATGAAGCTGGGCAAAGAATAAGAACCGCATTGGAAGAAAAAGATTGGAAAGGATTCAGAAATTATGATCGATATCAAATTGCTTCGCAGTAATCCCGATTTTGTAAAGGCAGCCGTCAAAAAACGCGAAATGGATCTGGATCAGGTGATCGACGAGATCCTTGCGCTCGATCAGAAGCGCCGCGAGGTCACCGGCAAGGTGGAATCGATGAAAGCCGAGCAGAACGCCGACAGCAAGCAGATTCCGCAGATCAAAAAAGCGGGCGGCGACGCCAGCGAGCTGATGGCCCGGATGAAGACGCTTTCCGAACAGATCAAAACTGCCGGTGAGGAGCTTGCCGGGATCGAGGAAGAACAGAAGACCAAGCTGCTCTGCCTGCCGAACCTGCCGGATGAAGATGTTGCTGCGGGCGGAAAAGAGCAGAATGTTCCGCTGCATTATTTTAAGGAACAGCCCAAATTTGATTTTGAACCGAAAAATCACGTGGATCTTTGCGAATCGCTCGGTATGATCGATTATCAGCGCGGGGCAAAGCTTTCCGGCGCCGGTTCGTGGGCCTACCGCGGCGCGGGCGCCCGGCTGGAATGGGCGCTGCTGAATTTCTTTGTTGAGGAGCACCTGAACGACGGTTACGAGCTGATCCTGCCGCCGCACATGCTCGGTTACGACTGCGGCTATGTCGCCGGGCAGTTCCCAAAGTTCAGCGATGAGGTCTATTGGATCCAGAACCCGACGAGCAATGAAAAGAAATTTCTGCTCCCGACGGCGGAGACCGCGCTGGTCAATCTGCACCGCGACGAGATCCTGACCGCCGAAGAGCTGCCGCGCAAATATATTGCATATACGCCGTGCTATCGCCGCGAAGCCGGAAGCTACCGCAGCGAAGAGCGCGGCATGATCCGCGGCCACCAGTTCAACAAGGTCGAAATGGTGCAGTATACCACGCCCGAAGGCTCGGACGACGCCTTTGCCGAAATGGTCGGCAAAGCGGAGCGCCTTGTGCAGGAGCTTGGCCTGCATTACCGCCTGAGCAAGCTGGCCGCGGGCGACTGCTCGTTCTCCATGGCCCGCACCTACGACATCGAAGTCTGGATCCCGTCGATGGGGATCTACAAGGAGGTCAGCTCGGCTTCCAATGCGCGCGATTATCAGGCTCGCCGCGGCAATGTCCGCTACCGTGGAGACGATAAGAAGCTGCATTTTGTGCATACGCTCAACGCGTCCGGTCTGGCCACCAGCCGTGTGCTGCCCGCCATTGTGGAGCAGTATCAGAACGCCGACGGCTCCGTAACGGTTCCGGAGGTTCTGCGCAAGTTTATGGGCACCGACCGGATCTGCAAATAAACGCTGCTTTTCAAAAAAAAGAGTCCATCCCGTTTCGTGCATTGCGCCGCGAAACGGGATTTTTTCGGCCGCAGATCTGGCGGCAGATAAAAAAGCGCAGGGTTTTCCACAACAGTCAAAAAACCTGTGGAAAACCCTGCCCAAAGAAAAAGAGGAGAGAGGAAAATGAAAAAAGCCAAAGAAAATAAAGTTCCAAAGCTCCGGCAGCTTTCCGGCGCTGCCTGCGGAAAAGAGATCCTCCGGCTTTGTTCTAACGATACCACAGCGGGCGAAAGAAGTCAACATTAGTTACAATACTGTAATCATTTGTAACTTTCCTGTAACCTTTTGCAGGAAGACGGGGATCAGAGCGGCTGTGTCAGCAGCTCTTTCAGCTGCGGGCTGACGGGCGCCCCGTATTCGCTGACCTGCCAGCTTTCCGCAAACCGGACGGAGGCCGCCCCGGCTTCGCCGTACTGCGCGGCAAGGCAGCGGCGCACCGCATCGTCCACATCTCCCGGTTCGGAATCGAATTTTTCCCGGAGATAAGCGATCCGCTGTTCACGGCTTTTTCCGGTCAGATCCACCTTGTCGTCAATCCATGGCAGCCAGTCCAGAAACTGCGATGCGTGGCAGCATTTGATTCGGAAGAGCGTTTCGCGAGCAAAATCGGCAGAGATCGCATAGTCGGGGCGGAACAGCGCCGCCTCGGTAAAGGAATCGTGCCAGTAAAGGATCGTCGGAGTGGTTCGCATAGGCGGAGTATCCGCGCAGACGGCGGGAACCCCCAGCAGATAGGCGCAGTCCAGAACCAGCTGAGCGGCGGCGCGGTGGTCGGGATGATAATCGCACGGGCGGTTGGTAAAAATAACATCCGGGCGGAACCGACGGATGGAACGCATCACTGCGTCGCGCGCTTCCAGGGAGGGCGTCAGGCGGCCGTCGTCAAACGGAAGAATTTCATAGGAGATGCCCAGAAGCGCAGCGCTGGCCTGTGCTTCTCCGGCGCGGATTCGGGCCAGTTCGGCTCCGCGCAGGGTCTGGTGGCCGGCGTTGCCGGTCGTGACGGAAAGATAACGGACGGTGCAGCCCTTTGCCGTCAGCAGGGAAGTGACCGCATA
>JAQXJH010000134.1 GCA_029008595.1 Bacillota bacterium | reverse complement strand
TGCCGGTTCCGTTTTCCTGCGATCCCGCAGTATTGCTGGAATCCACCGTCACATAATTTCCGATCTGGCTCTGGCTGCTGTCCGGCACCGCCTGCGCTGTCAGGAGCATTGTTCCCATCAGAACGCAGACAGAAAGCACACAGGACAGCGCCTTCTTCAAGACATTCTTTACCATATCGCTTCTCCTTTCAATAAAACCAACATCCAGTTCATACACTCTTCGTCTATGAACTGGATACAGTATAATCTGCTGCGGTCATATTTCGGTAACATAAAAACATATTTTCAAATAATCTGCAAAATTTCTGAATTTCCTGGTCCGGCGCCCTTTCTGGATCTCACGTCTTTTTCGATTTTCTCTGTTTCTGCGCCATTCCACCCACTCTTTTCTGCGGGATCCCTCAGCACCGCTTCCATAGTATTCCTCTGCACCGGAGGATTATTCCAGTTTTTTCTTCCCGCTCATTTTCTCTTTGCTGCCCCGGCAAAAAGAAAAAGCGCCGGACTTCTGCACAAAACAGAGATCCGACGCTTTTGCCTGTACGCACAGGCTGCCATTATTTCACGAAGAATATGACGATGTTTGTGAACACCACAACAACACCGAACACAATTGCGGCCACTTTCGTCCATTTGGCGAGGAACGCGTCGATCGAACGCGACTTGCCTTTGTCAAAAAAGTTGTCGGCACCACCGGAAATCACGCCGACATTGGCCTCGTGACCTTCCTGCAGGATAACAACAAAAATAATGACGACCGAAAGGATCAGCAGAACGATGCCGCAAATAATCTGAAGAACGGACATAACTTTGGACACCTCCAGTCACGATATACTTATCAATACTAAAATATGATATCACATCAAACAGCCTTTTGCAACGTTTTTTTGCGAAAAAAATCCGGCGGCAAAGACCTGTTCTTTCCGGCGCGGCACCGGGCCGTTACGGCTCGTCCAGCAGACGCAGCAATTCCGGGAAAAGCTCCAGGCTGCGGCGCAGGATGCCGTTCATACACGCAATGGCAACGCCGTAGTTCGTGATCGGGACTCCCTGCCGCACTGCGCTGTTCATGCGGTATTTCACCTCGCGCGCGTTCAGCATGCAGCCACCGCAGTGCAGCACCAGCGCGACCGGCGAAAGATCCTCGGGAAATTCCGTCCCGGAGCTGGTAACGATGTTCAGCTGCTTTCCGGTGTATTCCCGCAGCCAGCGCGGCAGCTTGACGGTTCCGATATCCGTACACTGGCGGTGGTGCGTACATCCTTCGGAGATCAGCACCGTATCGCCGTCACGCAGCCGTTTGATCGCAGCGGCTCCGCGGACGGAGGTTTCCAGCAATCCCTTGTAGCGCGCCATCAGGATCGAAAACGAAGTCAGCGGGATCTCCGGCGGAACGATTTTGGAAACGATGCCGAAGGCCTGACTGTCCGTAATGACCATGGCCGGTTTTTTACCGAGCGAGGCCAGCGCGGCGGCCAGATTGTTTTCCTTGACTACGACGGAACAGGCATCCGCTTCCAGCACATCGCGGATCACCTGCTGCTGCGGCAGGATCATCCGGCCTTTTGGCGCAGCGGCATCGATCGGCGTTACCAGCACCGCCAGATCGTCCGGCTGCAGCAGATCGCCTACCAGCCGCCGCGTCAGCTGATCGGTGACGGTCAGCCGAGCCAGACGTTCCTTCAGCGCTTCGATCCCCTCGCCGGTTTTTGCGCTGACATACAGCTCGTTTTCTCCGGCAGGCCTTTCCTGCGGCAGCAGGTCGCTTTTATTCCGCACCACCAGATAGGGGATCTCCCGTTCGCGGAACAGGCGGATCAATTCCTGCTCGCAACCGGAAAACTCCGAACACGCGTCGGCAACGAGAACGGCCGCATCGGTTTTGTTCAGCACCTGCCTTGTTTTTTTGACGCGCTGCCCGCCGAGCGCGCCTTCGTCGTCAAAGCCCGGCGTGTCGATGATCATCACCGGCCCGAGCGGAAGCAGCTCCATCGCCTTGAAGACAGGGTCTGTCGTCGTCCCCTTTGTTTCCGACACGATCGACAGCTGCTGCCCCGTTACGGCATTGACCACACTCGATTTTCCTGCATTCCGGCGGCCGAAAAATCCGATCTGCACCCGCTCGCCGGACGGAGTATCATTCATCCCCATATTCTCAATCCCCCGTTTCAGGATGTTTTTTCATATACAACGGCCTTTTCAACTTATCACACGCCGGCGGAATTGTCAAGAAAAACACAAAGCAGCCCAAAGCGCCGTCCGATCGCGGTTCCTCGCTGCGGGGCCGCTTCTTGACAGCTTTTCGGCTTTGCGCTATGATAGCTCTCAGGATGACAAAGCATGTGCCGAAGTTTCAAAAAGAATCGGAAGCACCCGGAGAACGGCCGGAAAACCATCGGCCGAAGAAAGGAAATGATCGAATGACGCTTTATTCCATTGGGGAAGCCGCCGAAAAAACCGGGCTGAGCGCCTATACGCTCCGCTATTATGACAAGGAAGGTCTGCTCCCGATGGTGGAACGCAGTTCCGGCGGGATCCGGCTGTTCCGGGAAAGCGACTTCGGCTGGCTGCGGCTGATCGAATGCCTGAAGGCCAGCGGTCTTTCCATCAAAGAGATCAAGCAATATATCGACTGGTATATGGAGGGGGATTCCACCCTGGAACAGCGCCGCAGCCTGTTTTACAGCCGAAAAAAGGCCGTTGAGGAACAGATCGCGCAGCTGCAGAAAACGCTGAACGCCGTCACCTATAAATGCTGGTTTTATGATACCGCCGTTCAGGCCGGCAGCGAGGAGGCCGTGCAGAACATGCGCCCGGAGGAGCTTCCGCCGGAGATCCGCCGCCTGCGCGAGGAAAGCGGGTTGTTTTCGCAGCAGAAGCAGGACCCTGCCGAAACTGCCTGACCGCGCCGCCCGAAAGCAGGATCAAAAAAGCCCGGAACCGTTTGGTTCCGGGCTTTTTGGAGCTACTGATCCGATTCGAACGGACGACCTGCTCATTACGAGTGAGCTGCTCTACCAGCTGAGCCACAGTAGCATACTGAACGAATCAGCTCAATTATTATACATAAATCTTTGCCGTTAGTCAACACCGCAAACGATCTTTTTTTATTTTTTTTGCATTTTTGCAGAAAACCCGACCCGCGGCGGCCGGTTTTCCGTACACCGCCGCGGGAAGGGAAACAACTCCGTTCCGTTTTCTGCAGAGCGGCAGCAGCGGGCCGCCGCAAACTCACAAACGCCTGAGGGAAGGGATCACAAGGGCCGCCAGCGCCCAGAACAGCTGAAAAACCAGCATTTCCACCGTGCCGATCCGGGCGATGCTGCCCGCCGCACAGAATACAAACACCAGCACCAACCCCAGCAGGATCCCGGCCGTCTGCAGCATAACGGCAAGCTGAAACAGCGCTTTTGCCTCGATGCAGCCGGCAGCCGCCCGCAGCGCCGGCACCCCGGGCGAACGAAGAATGATCTCGGGCTGTTCCAGATCCTCCTGACGCACATCTGCCGCGCGCAGCTCGCGGACGTCGGGCACCATCGTCACGGAGCCCTGCGGCACGGAAAATTTTTCGGCGATCATTTTGGCCGAAAGATTGCTGTCCGTTGTCAGAACGGCAATGTCGCTGCCGCTGCGTATCAGCTTCTGCAGCGCGGCGCAAAGCTCCGGATCCGCGTGGTACTCCACCGTAAACAGCGCGCAAAGCTCCCCTCCTCGGGCCAGATAGACTGGGATCGTCCCTTCCGGGCAGTTTTTTGCCTCATAATCGGCAGAAGGCGGCGTGATCCCATGGGCCGCCATCAGCCCGCCGCTCCCGACGAACACCCGCCTCCCCTGCACCCAGCCGGAAAATCCCCCCGGCTCTGCAGTCACCTGATCGGCATGCGGCAAAATGCCTGTCTGGCCGCGGATCACCCGCTGAAACACCGTCCGCATCGGACCGCCCGCTTCGCGCAGAAGCGCCGCCGCATCCAGAATAGCGCCGTCTATCCGGCCGCCGCTCAGCGTTTTGATCCCGCTGAGCACCACGGCGTCCGCCGGAAAAAGATCCTCATCCCGGAGCACCACGCAGCCGGTCTCTCCGAACAGATCGGCGGCACGCCAGCCAACGGCAACCGCACCGCAGCCGCGAAACACACGGCACACGCGCCGCAGCGGCAGATTGACTGCAAGCGTCGCCGTGAACGGCGCGCAGAGGCAGCAGACCGCCGTGTACGAAGCCAGCGCCGCGTCGTATCCATAAGCGGGCGACGCAAAAAAAGAGATCAGCGCCGCTGCCAGCGCGCCGAAAAATCCAAACGAAAAAATGCGTTCTGCGCTGCGCTCCCCGGGGTCCGGTTCCAGCGAGTTGCGCAGAAAATCCCTGACCGGCGCCGCACCTACCGCACCGACCGTCAGCCGGGCCGGCACATCGGCATCCACGACCTTCTGCACCTGCTCTTCTTCTTCCAGTCTTGCCAGCGCAAACCCTTCCGACATCGCGCAAAGATCCGCATAATTTTCCCGTGTTCTCCGCAGCATACAGAGCTTGCCGAGCAGATTGCCGGACAGACCGAGCGCACCGGCCGGTGCATAAAGCCATACGCTGCCCGCGGCAACGGCGTCCGGGCGAATGACTGCCACCAACGCCTGCAGTGCGCAGGCAATGGCCGCGACCGAAAACGCTCCGTCCGCCCCGGCCGACTTCTGCCCCTTGAAAAAGCTCAGCAGACCGACCGATATCACGGAACGGCAGAGCAGCAGGCAATGGCCGATGCCAATCAGATTGATCAATGAAAAAAGGCGCGGACTCTGCCGGGGCGAAAGCCATGCCGCTATTGGCACATCCATGCGGGCACAAACGGCGGGGATCGTCAGAAAGATCCCGATCGCACCGACTGCCAGCAGGCGGAAAAAGACGATCCTGCTTTCTTTGGAAAGCCTTTTGCGCAGCTCCTTTGCGCCGTCTTCCGGCGCAGCGTGACCCTCTGCCGGGTCATTTGCCTCTTCCCCGCCGGTTTTGCCGGATCTTTCACCGGATCTTCTTCCGAAAAAACGGCTTCTGCGCCCTGTTCCTGCGTCCGGCCGGTCTGCCGGCTGCTGTTTTTCTTTCTGATGTACGGATTCCGCGCCGTTCGGCTTTTCCGCCTCCGGCCGCGGTTCCCCCGCTCCGTTTCGTCTCCGGTTCAGAAACGGAATGTGAAAGCGCTGCGCAGAAGACGGATTCTGCTTTCCGGCCTGTTTCCCGGTCAGCGCGGCATATTCCTGTTCCAGCTCACGCCATCCTTCTTCGCCGGATTCCGGGCATACCTCCGGAAGCTCTTCGCCGCAGAACAGCCGTTCGGCATCCAGCTCGACGCACAGCGCACGGCGTTCGCTCCGGCCGTCATCCGCTGCGCGCCGCGGACATCTTTCCGGTTCCGCAACCGGCAGCACCTGCACCTGATGGACCGGCGCCGTTTCTGCTCCGGGTTCTTCTGCCTCCGGAGCGTTCTCCTCCTGCGTCCGGAATTCTGCGGCGTTTTCGGAGGATGCTTCCTCCGCCTGCTCCCGGTTGGACGGTTCTGCGGCGAGCGCTGCTTCCTCCGGGAGCTGTTCCGGTGCGGAAGCTTCTACCGCAGGCGCCTGCTCCGCCGAAGCTTCCCCGGAAGGAATTTCCGAAGAGATTGTTTCTGCGGCCGCTTTCTCTGCGGGCGGTTCTTCCGCCGCATCCGGTTCCTCCTGCCGGACGGTCTGCTCTGCGGCGGGCTTCTCCTCCGGGAGATCCTCCGCGGGATTTCCTTCCTGCTGAAGCTGCTGCGCCGCAGCAAACAGATCGGTTGCAGGCTCGTCGTCCTGCTGCGGCTCCGCCGCATTTTCCGCCGGCTGCCGTTCGTCCTCTGCCGCCGGTTCGGCTTCGTTCTCACTCTTCTGCGGCCCGGGCGCTTCTGTCTCATGCTCTGCCGGTGCAGTCCCGTCGTGCGCCCGCAGGCCGCTCGTCACCCAGCGCAGCAGCTCGCCGAAGGATTCCCGCAGGGACTTCTTTTCTCCTTCCGGGGAGTCCTCCAGAGAAAGATCCCGTTCCACTGTGGGACGCGGCTGCGCCGGTTTTCGCTCCGCCGTTTTGGGTGGCGGAGGCGACGGCTGCTCCGGCTGCTCCTCCGGGAAGGGACGGTTCTTTTTTTTGCTGCGGACTTTTTCCATGACATAATCGTACGGATCGATCTCTTCCTGTTCGCTGAACAGATAGGAATACTCGCTTTGCCCCGACGTCGGGCGGTAAAAATCGGCCGGCAGCGGGTTTTCCTCCTCCGGCTGCTCCGGCTGTACGGAAGGCTCCGGTTCTGCGGAAGTCTCCGGCTCCGCGGAAGGCTTCTGTTCGGCGGAAGGCTCCTGCGCTGCGGCAGGTTCCTGTTTTTCATCGGGAACGCCCGTTTTTTCAGGCTCTTCTTCTATCACAAAGCGCGGATCGCGCGAATCATCCATCATCAATGACCAGTCCTTTCTCCTGCGGTCAATCAAACAGATCGTATTGGATATTCAGCGGGCTTTCAGGCCGAGACGCTGCCGGGCGGCCTCGTACATCAGAATGGCGCCCGCAACCGAGGCATTGAGCGAATTGACCTGCCCGCACATGGGCAGGGAAAGCACCCCGTCGCATTTTTCTTTGATCAGACGGCCGACGCCGCGATCTTCTCCGCCGACCACCAGCGCCAGCGCACCGGTCAGGTCTGCCGTACACCACGGCTCGCCGTCCATATCCGCAGCATAGACCCAGACGCCGCGCCGCTGGATTTCCTCGATCGCGGCGGCCAGATTGGTCACGCGGGCGACCGGAAGGTATTCCACCGCACCGGCAGAGGCCTTGCCGACGGCATACGTCAGCCCGGCGGCGCGCCGCTTCGGAATGATCATTCCGTGCGCACCGGCCGCTTCTGCGGAACGGATCAGCGCGCCGAGGTTGTGCGGGTCTTCCACTTCATCGGCGATCACAAAAAACGGCGCCTCGCCCTTCTCCTCCGCGCGGCGGAACAGATCTTCCAGTTCTACCGTTTCCACCACCGCGGCAACGGCCACGATCCCCTGATGCGCTGCGCCGCCGCAAAGGAAATCAAGCTTGCGGGGGTCCGCCTCCTTGACAGGGATATTCTTCTGTCTGGCTTTGGCTGCAATGGCGGCGACCGAACCGGAACGTTCCCCGCGCGCAACCAGAATGCTGTCTATGTTTCGTCCGGCACGCAGCGCTTCTGCTACGGCATTGCGTCCTGCAATAATATCCTCACCGCGTTCGGGGCGCTGTTCTCCGCTGTTCCGTTCGTTTTTCATATCCAGATCGTTCCTTCCGCATTAGTTTGCACGAATACGGAATTATTATATCATATCCGGCGGGCAAGCGCAAAAAAATTTGCGGAATTCTGCGGAGCGTTTTGTCTCCGCGCCTGCTTCGGAGCGGCCCGGTCTTCTTTATGGCAGCAGCCAGAAAAAAAACGCGGCAGCGGCTGCACCGCACAGAGCTGCAAGCGTCAGCCTTCCCCAGAGCCAGAGGCGCTTTCTCCGGCGCCGGGCACCGGTCGGCTCGCCGAACCGTTTGAGAGCGCGCCTTGCTTCGTGCTCCAGAACGGCGCGCTCCGCGTCGCTGTAATCCGGTCTGACAAAAAAGAGCGCCCGTTCAAAGTAATCGCTTTCGGTATCGCAGACCTCTATGATCTGGCGGTTGATTCCGCGAATCATCTGCATTCCCCTTTCCGGCAGGCGTTTTTCAGCAATGCATAGTTTTGGCTCGCTGCCGGAAAAATATTCATTTTCCTCGCGCGCCGCGGGAGGAACTCCGAACACAGCGTGTGTTTTACAATTCCGTCCAATTATACAAGCTGTAATTCCACAGCCGGAACCGCCGGCGTGGAAAACTCTGTGGAAAATGTGGAGAAATGATGTGGAAACATGTCCGAACTCCTTGGGCCGGTCAAGCGAAAAAAAGCGAAGGCCGATTGTGGAGAACTGTTCAAAGTTCTGCCGGGCTGAAAGGACATCCTCCGAAACTGAAAACTTTTTGTAAACCTTTCGTCAGACCTGTCCGCCGGGGACGGCCGGTTCCCCTGTTAAAAACAGCATCGCGCGTTCAATGGAATCCTTTGTATTGCCCCAATCGCCGCCCGCGTTGCGATAGTCATACATTTTGCAGTAACCGGAAACATCGGCGGAAATGGTATCCAGCTGCTTTTTTGTGACCGCGGCCACCGCGGCCGCAAACGCCGGACACGCTCTGCGGTGCATCTCCTTCTGCGCCTGCGAAAGCAGCCGCGCGGCATGCGGCAGACAAAAGCCGCTCTGTGCGGCAAACAGATCGCGGAACTCCTCTTCCTTCTGCCAAAGGACGAAAACTTCGGTCAGCAGGCGCTGCAGCCCCCACTCCACCTTATCGCAGACAAAGCAGCCGTCCGCCGCACGCTGCAAAGCGGCCAGCTGTTCCTTTGACGGCGCCTTTCCGCGAAAATCAAAATTCTGCTGCAGCTCCTTCAGGTGCGACTCCATCGTCAGCGCCACGGAAAGCCGGTTCCGCCGCGCCAGCATCATCCGGAAATGCTCCGGGCAAAAGCCCGTTCTGTTGGTCTCCTGACGCACGTCCGGTTCCATCATGGCCGCTCCGGTGATGTATTCCACCAGATGCTCCTCCAGAGTGGAAACCATACGGCAGATTGGGCAGCCGTCCTTCGGCGCAAACACCTCGCTGACCGGAATGCTGCAAATGTCTTCTCTCATACCTGATCCGTCCTCTTTTCGTAATAGATCCGCCGGAGATTCCTCTTTCTTTTGCTTTACTGTGATACTATACTAAAACAAGCGAAATTTCTTCCTGAAATTCCGGCAGTTTCATTCTACCACAAAGCACCGGTTTTATGGTAAAATAAATTGTAAACAAACTGAAAGGAGTGCCGGCGCTTGAATCTTCCGCAAACCGTTCTGCCTGCAAACGGATTTTCCCCGCCGGACACCTTTCTGAGCGGCCAGTGTTTCCGTTGGGACGAACAGCCCGACGGCTCCTTTGACGGCATTGCGGCGGGAAGAGCGCTGAACGTCCGCCGGAAGGGAGAACAGCTGGCCGTCACCGGCGTCGATCCGCAGGAATTTGCCGGACTCGGTCTTCTGCAGTATTTTGACCTGGAACGCGACTACGCCTCCATCGCCCGCGAGCTTGCCGCGCTTTCTCCCGTGATGCGGCAGGCCTGCGCGCTGGTGCCCGGCGTACGGATCCTGCGTCAGGATCCGTGGGAGACCCTGTGTTCCTTTATTCTCTCGCAGAACAACAATATTCCGCGCATCAAGGGGATCATCGCGCGGCTCTGCGAATCGTTCGGAGAACCGTGCGGCAGCGGCTGCTTTGCGTTCCCGACGCCGCAGGCGCTCGCCGCGCAGACACCCGAGACCCTTGCCCCGCTTCGCAGCGGCTTCCGCGCAAAGTATCTTCTGGACGCCGCGCAGAAGGTCGCTGCCGGTTTGCTGCCGCTTCCGGCTCTGGCCGAAGCGCCGCTGCCCGAAGCGCGCCGGATGCTGCAGACCGTTCACGGCGTCGGCCCGAAGGTTGCGGAATGCGTGCTGCTGTACGGCTGCGGCCGGCTGGAAGCGTTCCCGGTGGACGTCTGGATCGGGCGCGCCATGGAACGGCTTTTTCCGGGAAAGACCCCCGACTTTTTTGGCCCTTATGCAGGCATCGCACAGCAATATCTGTTCTGCTATTGCCGCGCGATCCATCTGAAATGATTTTCACGGCACAGATCACCGCGCCGCCGGAAAACGGCAGCAGGAAAGGAAGAAATACCGATGAGCAGATTCTGGAACAAAAATACCGCCGCGCTTTCCCCTTATGTTCCCGGGGAACAGCCGAAGGACGGCGAGACCTTTATCAAGCTGAACACCAATGAATGCCCGTATCCGCCTTCTCCCAGAGTGACCGAAGCGATCGCAGCCGCCAACAACGATCTGCTGCGGCTTTATCCCGATCCCGACGCTTCTGCGGTGCGCCGCGCCTTTGCCCGCCTGAACGGGCTTGAACCGGAACAGGTTTTTGTCGGCAACGGCTCCGACGAGGTGCTGGCGACGGCGTTTCAGGCCTTTTTCGGCGACGGAACGCTGCGCTTTCCCGCCGTTTCCTACAGCTTTTACCCGGTGTACTGCGGCCTGTACCGGATCCCGTACGAGGCGGTGCCGATGGCGGAGGATTTTTCGCTCGATCTGGCCGGATTTCTGAAACCCGGAAGCCGCGGCATCGTGCTGGCAAACCCCAACGCGCCCACCACGCGGTTTCTTCCTCTGGACGCCGTTGAGCAGATCCTTCGAGCGCACCCCGACGAAGTGGTTCTGGTAGACGAGGCATACGTCGATTTCGGCGGGGAAAGCGCCATCGGGCTGATCCGGAAATACGACAATCTGCTGGTGGTGCAGACGCTTTCCAAATCGCGCGCGCTGGCCGGGCTGCGGGTCGGTTTTGCCGCGGGCAGCCGGGAACTGATCGAGGGGCTGGACCGCGTAAAGAATTCCTTCAACTCCTACACGCTCGACCGTCTGGCGATCGCAGGCGCTGAGGCCGCGCTGGACGACCGGGAGTATTTTGAAAGCATTGTGAAAAAAATCGAAGCCACGCGCGAACGAACCGCGGCAGAACTGCGCGCGCTCGGATTTATCCTGCCGGATTCGCGCTCCAATTTTCTGTTCGCGACGCATCCGGAATATTCCGCCGCAAAGCTTTTTGCCTATCTGAAGCAAAAGCATATTCTTGTGCGGTACTTTTCCGCGCCGCCGCTCGACCGTTTTCTGCGCATTACCGTCGGCACCGACAGCGAAATGGACGCGCTGACGGCGGCGCTGCGGGAATACGGCGGAAACTGACGGGAGCCGTTGCGTTTCCGGCGGTTTCCTGCTATAATAAGTGCAAAATTTGCAGAAAAGAAGGGCTGCATCATGATGGTTCTGGTGATTGACGGACAGGGCGGCAGGATCGGCCGCTCGATCGTGGAACAGCTGCGCGCAGCGGATTTTTCCGGCACCGTGATCGCCGTCGGCACCAACACGACCGCCACCGCCGCCATGATCAAGGCAGGCGCCGACGCCGGGGCCACCGGAGAAAACCCTGTGGCAGTAAACGCGGCAAAAGCGGATGTGATCGCCGGGCCGATCGGCATTCTGGCCGCCAATTCCCTGCTCGGCGAGATCACGCCGAAAATGGCTCTGGCGGTTTCCGAAAGCGAGGCAAGAAAGGTTCTGGTACCCATGAACCGCTGCCATATCTTCGTGGCCGGAACACAGGAGCTGCCTTTTTCCGAAACCATTGCGCTCGCCGTGCAGGCGATCCTGCAGCAGGCAGAATAAACGCATCCGTTCCCCACATTCTACATTTTTCAGGAAAGAAGCGTTTGACCATGGAAAACACCAAAACACTGGAAGAAGTGCGCCGCTTTTTCGAAAACGACCGGTTTGCCGCAGAAAACGGCGCGGTGATCGATTCCATCGGCGACCACACCGCCACCTGCAGCCTTGCGGTCACGGCGCGCCACCGGAACGCCATGGGCGGCCTGATGGGAGGCGCCGCATTCACGCTTGCCGATTTTGCGTTTGCCGTCGCCGCCAACTGGCAGCACGCGGGCACCGTTTCGCTCAATTCCTCCATTACCTTTCTCGGCACACTGAAGGGCAGCCGCCTTTCCGCCACCGCCGTCTGTGTCAAAGACGGCCGCTCCACCTGTTATTATCGGGTCGACGTCACCGACGACCTCGGAACGCAGATCGCCGCCGTTTCCATCACCGGTTTTCACAAAGCATAACGTTCGGCTTTAACGCGGAACAGACAGAACGCCTCCTGCTGCAGAAACAGACACAGACTGCAGCAGAAGGCGTTTTTCGTTTTTCCGGCGGGAGCCGCGGCTTCAGGCGCGCAGCTCGACCAGCCTTGCGCGTTCCAGTGCAAACACCAGCAGCGGGATCAGCACCAGCTGAATGACGATTCCGGGCAGCGCAGTGACAAACGAAGCGCTGACCCAGATCTGCAGGGTGTACTGCCCGGCGCGGAAGATCAATCCGTTGAGCAGCCCGCTCACCACGCGGCCGCAGAGCATTGCGCCGACCAGCGAGATCCAGAGGTTTGCCGCCTTGCTTTTTGTGCGGACAAAACGCAGCAGCAGACCGCTGACAAGGCCGTAGACTGCCAGCTCACAGAGCATTCCCGGCAGAACGGCAGCCGGCGGCATCCCCGTCATCAGAGACGAAAGCAGCGGCGTCAGCGCGCCGCAGATCAGCCCGTACACCGGCCCGGCAGCCAACCCGCACAGCAGCACCGGGATATGCATCGGCAGAAAGATTGACCCGCCGTTCGGCACCGAATGGAACGCCAGCGGCAGCACGATGCCGATCGCAACGCAGAGCGCCGCAAACACAAGCTTTTTGACCTGACCTTTTGTTACCGTTTTCATGATCACAGTTCCCCTTTTCAAACAGAAAATGCCACAAAGGCACCTTCCTCAAGTAAGATGGCAGCCTTCGTGGCATATCGGTTTCTGTGACAGAATTCCGGCCGGCTTCATGCCGGCGATTACGGAATTATTATACCGGGACCATTGCTGTTTTGCAAGTCTTTTTTGCGGGCAGAACCGATTCCTTTCCTTACGGCACGGCGCGCGTCCGGAACGCGCATGCAGCCTGCGAAAAAATTCACAATTTGTTCGTTGACAGCTTCCGCACCGGTCATTATATTGGAAACAAAAAAGAAAGGTTTTGTTTCCAATATGCGCGATGCGATCATCCGGGCATCGATCGAAAGCCTTCGGCAGGAGGGGCTGAGGTTTTCGGTGGATACCTTATCCGAAAAACTGAAGATTTCGAAAAAGACGGTCTATAAATATTTTCCCGACAAGGAATCGCTTGCCCTCGCCCTGTATGAGACGTATTACTCCGACGCCGCCGCGCAGGCCGGACAGCTGGCAGGCCAGAATACGGCGGACGCACACAGAAAATTGCTTGCGGTCTATTTCGATTCTAAAGTGATGACGCGCAGCGGCATCTTCAACAAGTACAAATTGAATCAGACCGTCCGGGCGTATACGGCCGGAAAATCCGACTCGCTGTGGAAGATCATTGCCGCGTCCTTCTGCGGCGAAACATCCGGGGACGAAACAAAAACGCTCCGGATCATTGTGGACGGTTCCTTCGAAAAGCTGTCCGACGCCGGGCTGGCTCCTGATGACGTGATTGAAAGGCTGGTAAATTTATTATGGTAATCGGTTTGCTCCGCATTGCTGCGATCATATGTACTGCTTTCGCCTGCGGAAAAGCAGTATCCAAAGCCGACCCCACCGTTACAAAGTATCTCGGATTTACCCTGCTGCCGCACTCCGGTGTGTCGCTGGTGTTTACCGGCATTGCCGTAACAACCCTGACTGCGATCGACGTCTCGCTTGCCTCGATCGTATCCGGAACGATCGTCGCCGCAGCCATCATCAACGAGATCATCGCCGTGATCACCGCAAAATTCGCGTTTCAATGGGCAGGCGAAATCAAAAAATAGATTCCGGAGCATCGCTCCGAAAGACTCTGCAAAAGGCAAAAGGCTCTGCGCGGTCCGTCGGACCGTACAGAGCCTTTATTGTTCTGCGGAGCATCCTCACAGGAAGAACGCTCCGGAATTTCTTCAGCCGGGTTGTCTGCGGGAATGGATCGATCCAGGAACAAAACGTCCCGCGATCATCTGGAGCCGGTCTGCTGTTTCTTCCGGAAGGAAACGGCCGCCGAGGCCAGCCCGAACAGACCGGTCATCAGAGCGGCAAACACCGGGCTGCTGCCGCCGGTAGCCGGGATTCCGGCAGCTTCCTCCGATTTCAGCCTGGCCAGCGCTGCTTCGGCATCCGTCAACGTTTTGTAATTGGAGACCAGCGCCTTCTGGGCGTCCGTCAGTGCGTCATACGCTGCGCGCGCATCCCGGATCGCCTGCTCCGACTCCGTCGTAACGGTTCCGATCGCGTCGATTGCTTCGACCACTTTACCGGCCGCCTCACGGTCTGCCTCCTGCTCCAGCTCTGCCAGCAGCTGTTTCCCTGCCTCTGCGGCGGCTTCTTTCGCCATGACCAGCGTATACTCCTGCGTTCCGCCGTTTTCTGCCGTAACTTTCACGCGGATTGCCATCGGCTGGGCGTCGTCTGCAAAATAAACGGCATATCGGTTATGTCCG
>JAQXJH010000133.1 GCA_029008595.1 Bacillota bacterium | reverse complement strand
GTGCCGTCGCAGATACCGAGCAGCAGCGAAGGCAGCATAAACAGCGCTTCCAGCATCAAAATCTGAGACATGATGCGTCCCATTGCTTTGTAATTCATGCCTGACTCCAATTATTCAAAAATATCGTTCAGCTGGCGCACGACCGTGTTGCTGCTGGTGACAACGATCACGGTGTCGCCCGCTTCAAAGGAGGAATTGCCGTTCGGGATCTCCGTTTGCCCGCCATGGGTAATGCAGACGAGCAGGATATCCTTGCGCAGCCGGATCTTTTTCAGCGGTTCTCCGCAGTGCAGCGTTGTCTGATCCACAATGAACTCGATCGCCTCGGCCTTTCCGTCGGCGATAAAGTGGACCGCAATGGCGGCGCCCTCCTGGTTCTGCATGGCGCGCACATACCGCACGATCGTATTGCAGCAAAGCTCCTTCGGGCAGATCACGCTGCCGAGAGCAAGGCCGTCGACGAGAACGCTGTTTTCAACGCGGCCGACTTTTGTAATGACCTGCGGCACGCCGCGACTGTGTCCATACAGCGAAACGATCATATTCAGCTCGTCCAGCCCGGTGAGCGTCACCAGTGCGTCGCAGCCTGCGATCCCCTCGCTTTCCAGCAGCATCTGGTTGCTGGCGTCGCCGTGAACAATGTCGACCGAGGGCAGCAGCTCGGAAAGCTGGACGCAGCGGTCGTAATCATTTTCGATCAGCTTGACGGAGATTCCCGTTTTCTGCAGCTGCTCGGCCAGATAATAGCTGATCCTGCCGCCGCCGCAGAGCATGACGCGCCGGACCTTGCGCGTGATGATCCCGAGATTGCTGAGCAGCGTCGAAAGATTGTTTGCCGGCGCCGTTACAAAGATCCGGTCGCCCTCCTGCAGAACAAATCCGCCGTCCGGCGCAATGGCCTTTCCGCCGCGCAGAACAGCGCAGACGAGCACCTGACACCGGACAACGGTATTCAGATTGTTCAGCGGAAGATTGCACAGCCGGCTGCCCGCATCCACGCGCAGCTCAACGATCTCCACACGGCCCTTTGCAAAGGTGTCCCGCTTGAGAAAGCCGGGGTATTTCAGCAGCCGCCCGATTTCCGTCGCAGCCTGCCGCTCCGGATTGACCACCATGGAGAGCGCAAAAATATCGCGCATTTCGTAGATCTGGTCGCTGTATTCCGGATTCCGGATTCGCGCGATCGTGTGCAGCTTCGGGTTCAGCCCGTGCGCCATGGTGCAGCAGAGCAGATTGATTTCGTCTGCGCTGGTTGCCGCGATCAGCAGGTTGGTTTCCATGACCCCGGCCTGCATCAGAACGTTTTTCGTGGCGCAGTTTCCGAAAACCGTCATCACATCATACTGCTCCATGGTGGAATCCAGCACCTGCTGGTTGGAATCGATCAGCATCAGGTCGTATCCCTCGGCAGAAAGCTGCCGGGTCAGGGTGGCTCCAACCTTGCCGTCTCCTGCAATCAGAATTTTCACGGCAACGGTATCCTTTCGTCCTCAATATTCTTAAAAAACGCGCAGAAAGCAAAGAAACAAGTAAATGCATACCTATCATAACACAGCGCGGGAAAAAGTCAACTTTCTCCGATGAATTCGCAAGATAACGGTCTGCTTTGCTGTCAGATGTTGCGATTTTGATAGCTGTTTTGCCTTTTCTCTTGCTCAACCCAAAACAATGCAGTATAATAAACCGGTAAATCAACGAACAGCGTGACAGAATGCCGACGCTGTAAAGGAGGAGTTCCCGAATGGAAAAAAATGGCCTGTTTTTTCCGCGGAAGCCGTTTCGCACGCACGGCGGCGCACCGGTTCCGCATTATAAAAACACGGCAGATCTGGAATCCGCTGTGATGCCGCCTCCGCCACAGGTGATCATTCCGATGCAGCAGCATGTCGGCGCTCCGTGCGTTCCCTGCGTCAAGGTCGGGGATACGGTGACTGTTGGACAGAAGATCGCCGACAGCGACCGTCCGGTCTCTGCGCCGATCCATGCCAGCGTTTCCGGCAAGGTTTCCAAAATCACTAAAGTACAGCTGCCGGGCGGTCAGATGGTGGACGCTATTGTGATCGATTCCGACGGAGAGATGCGCCCCTGCGAGACGATTGCCCCGCCGGAGTGCAATTCGCTGGAAGAACTGCTTGCCGCGGTCCGGGAATCGGGGCTGGTCGGTCTGGGCGGAGCGGGTTTTCCGGCCGCTGTCAAGCTCAGAGTTCCTGCGGGCAAAAAAATCGATACCATCATCGTGAACTGCGCCGAATGCGAGCCGTTCATCACCGCAGATTACCGCGAAGCGATGGAAAATTCCTGGGATGTGCTTTCCGGTGTTTATGCGCTGTGGGAGATGCTCGGCGTTGACCGGGTGCTGATCGCCGTGGAAAACAACAAGCCGGAAGCGATCCGGATACTGACGGATATTGCCGAAAGCGACACGCGTGATCCGGAAAACCACGTTCGGGTGCTGACGCTGAAATCACGCTATCCGCAGGGAGCGGAAAAAGTGTTGGTGCAGGCCTGCACCGGGCGCAGGATCCCGCAGGGCGGCCTGCCGGCAGACGTCGGCTGCCTGGTCATCAATATTACTTCGGTCTCCTTCATCTCCCGTTATCTGAAAACGGGCATGCCGCTGGTCAGCAAGCGGATCACGGTGGACGGTTCTGCCGTAACGAATGCAAAGAACGTCATCGTTCCGATCGGAACACCGATCAAGGACGTCATCGCGTTTTGCGGCGGCTACAGCTGCACGCCCGGCAAGCTGCTGATGGGCGGCCCGATGATGGGGATGAGCCTGGTGGACGACAGCCTGCCCGTGCTGAAGCAGAACAATGCGATCCTCGCTTTTTCGCGGGAGGATGCCGAGCTGCCGGAGCCGACCGAATGCATCCGCTGCGGCCGCTGCGTTTCTGCCTGCCCGATGCAGCTGATGCCGACCGCGATCGCCCGCATGGTCAAGACCAAAAACGTGGAAGAGCTTCAGGCGCTCAATGTGATGACCTGCATGGAATGCGGGTCGTGCGCGTATGTCTGCCCCGCAAGGCTGCAGCTGGTGCAGTCCATGCGGCTGGGCAAGGGAATGGTGCGCGCGGCTTCCGCAAAAAAATAGAGCCGGGCAAACGGCCCGTTCAAATTCCCGGTTTGCCGGAAAGGAAGGATTCGGAACATGGAAGAAAAGCTCTTCGTTTCGCCCAGCCCGCATCTGCGCGGAAGTGATACCACGCAGAAAATCATGCTGGACGTGATCATTGCGCTGTGTCCCGCCGCGGCTGCGTCGGTGGTTCTGTTCGGCTGGCGCGCGCTGCTGCTGGAGGTCATCTGCATTGCCGGATGTGTTCTGGCGGAATTTATCTGCCGCAAGGTGATGAAGCGCTCCAATACCATCGGCGACCTGAGCGCCGTGGTGACCGGTCTGCTGCTGGCGTTCAATCTGCCTGTCACGATCAATCCCGCCATTGCGCTGATCGGATGCGTGGTGGCAATCGTCGTTGTGAAGCAGATGTTCGGCGGGATCGGCCAGAATTTTGTGAATCCGGCGCTCACGGCGCGCATTGTGCTGATGGTGTCGTTCCCCGCGGCGATGACGCACTGGGTCATGCCGTTTTATTACCGCACAGGTTCGCTTTCCGACGCGCTGACGACCGCGACGCCGCTTGCGCTGACCGCTGCCGGCAGCACGGAGGATCTGCCGACCGTGGTGCAGCTCTTTTTCGGAGCTTACGGCGGCTGTGTGGGTGAGACCTGTTCGCTGGCGCTGCTGATCGGCTTTGTTTATCTGCTGATCCGCCGTGTGATCACGCCGGTGATCCCGCTTTGCTACATCGGCGTTGTTGCGCTGTTTACCTGGATCCTCGGCGGCGACCCGCTGACCGCGGTGCTTTCCGGCGGACTGCTGCTCGGTGCGATCTTTATGGCGACCGATTACACCACCTCGCCGGTCACTGCGTGGGGCAAGGTCGTGTTCGGCATTGGCTGCGGGCTGCTGACGGTGCTGATCCGCCGTTTCGGTTCGCTGCCGGAGGGCGTTTCGTTCTCCATTCTGCTGATGAACATTCTGGTGCCGCACATTGAGCGGCTGACCCGTCCGCGCGCGTTCGGCAGTGTGCGTGTGCGCAGAAAGAAAGCGGGTGCGGAAAAATGAAGAAACTGAACTGGAAAGAGATTATTCGCCCCGCAGCAACGCTGACGATCATCTGTCTGCTGATCACTGCGGCGCTGGCCGTGACCGACAGCGTCACCAAAGGGCCGATCGCCGCGCTGGCAACGCAGAAGGAGCTGACGAGCCGGCAGCAGGTTCTGCCGCAGGCGGCAAGCTTTGAAGAAATTGAAGGTACCGGCGAGGTCACAGCACCGTGCAAGGCGCTCGACTCTGCCGGGAATGTGGTGGGATATGTGATCGTTACCTCGGCAAACGGCTACGGCGGCTCGGTCAAGGTGATGACCGGTATTCTGCCGGACGGAACCGTAGCCGGCGTCACGATCCTGGAACAATCGGAAACGGTCGGACTCGGCGCCAACTGCGAAAAGGAATCGTTCCGCAGCCAGTTTGAACAGGCGATTCCGGACGAAGGCTTTTCGGTTTACAAGGCGGGGCAGACCGTGCCGGAAAACGGCGGGATCGAAGCGCTGACCAGCGCAACGATCACCTCGAACGCGGTGGTCAAGGCCGTCAACAGTGCGGCGGAGGTTTTCCGCTCGCTGACGAAAGGAGGCAACTGACATGGCAAAGCAAAAAAAGAGCGGCGTTTCGCTGTGGCAGGAGTTTTCCAAAGGAATCGTAAAGCAGAATCCGGTGCTGCGGCTTGTGCTCGGCACCTGCCCGACGCTGGCCATTACCACGGCGGCCAGCAACGCGATCGGCATGGGGCTTGCCGCAACGCTGGTGCTTGTCTGTTCCAATGCCGCAATTTCCGCCCTGCGCAACGTGATCCCGAACAAGGTGCGGATCCCGGCGTACATCACGGTGATCGCGGGCTTTGTTTCCGTGGTGCAGATGCTGGTCAAGGCATTTGCGCCGGATCTGGATACCTCGCTCGGCATTTATCTGCCGCTGATCGTCGTCAACTGCATTATTCTCGGCCGCGCGGAAATGTTTGCGAGCAAAAACCGTGTGCTGCCTTCCGTGCTGGACGGTCTGGGCATGGGCATCGGCTTTACCGCGGCGCTGCTGCTGATGGGCAGCATCCGTGAGCTGCTCGGCAGCGGAACATGGTTCGGCATGACCGTGACCGCCAGTCTGTTCGATCCGATGCTGATCTTTATTCTGCCGCCCGGCGGCTTTTTCGTGTTTGGGCTGCTGGTCGCGCTGGCAAATAAGCTTTCCGATACCGACGGCACCAAACAGGTTGCCGGATGCGCAGGCTGTCCGATGAGCGCGACCTGCTCCAAAGCTGAAAAAAGCAGCGGCTGCGCAGCGGAGACCGCCGTTTCAACAGAAGCAAAGGAGGGTGACAAATCATGATCAAGTCGCTTGTCGCCGTCTTTCTGGCTGCGATCCTGACGGAAAACTATGTGCTGAGTAAATTCCTCGGCATCTGCCCGTTTCTGGGTGTTTCCAAAAAGCTGAACACCGCGGTGGGCATGAGCACCGCCGTCACCTTTGTCATGGTGCTGGCCACGGCCGTTACCTGGCCGATCTACAAGTACATCCTCGAACCGAACGGACTGACGTATCTGGAAACGATCGTTTTTATTCTGATCATTGCCGCGCTGGTGCAGCTGGTGGAGATCGTTCTGCGCAAATTTGTTCCCTCGCTGTATCAGGCACTCGGCATCTATCTGCCGCTGATCACAACCAACTGCGCGGTTCTGGGCGTGACGATGCTGGTGATCCAGAAGGGCGAAACGTATGCTTCGTTCGGTTATGTACACGCGCTGGTCAATGCGCTTGGTTCCGGGCTTGGGTTTATGCTCGCCATGGTGCTGTTTGCGGGCGTACGCAGCCGGCTGGAAAGCTGCGATATCCCGAAATCCCTGCGCGGACTGCCGATCACGCTGATCGCCGCTTCGCTGGTGGCGGTGTCGTTCCTGGGCTTTTCGGGCCTGGTGGACGGTCTGCTGCCCGGCGCGCTGTTCTGAGCGGAAGGGGGATAAATGAATGGATGGAATTATTCTTGCGGTTCTGCTCGTCGGCGGAATCGGACTGATCGCCGGCGTCGGACTTGCGATCGCTTCCATTGTGATGGCTGTGCCGCGTGACGAAAAGGCCGATGCGATCGAGGAGCTTCTGCCCGGAGCAAACTGTGGTGCGTGCGGTTTTTCCGGCTGCGCCGGTTATGCGGCCGCGCTCGCCAAAGGAGAGGCGAAGCCCGGACTGTGCTCTCCCGGCGGCAAGGAGGTTGCCGACCGGGTCGCGGCGCTGCTTGGGGTGTCCGGCGGCGACGTGGAATACAAAACGGCGCTGGTCCACTGCATGGGCTCCTATGACAATACGACCGATAAAATGATTTACAAAGGGCAGAAGAGCTGCGCGGCAGCTGCGCAGCTGTTCGGCGGCGTCGGCAGCTGCCCGTACGGCTGCATGGGGCTTGGCGACTGTGCCGCCGTCTGCGAATACAACGCGATCACCGTCTGCAACGGCGTGGCGTGCATCGATCCTGCAAAATGCCGCGGCTGTTCCAAATGTGTGGCCGCCTGCCCGAAGCATCTGATCTCGTTTGTTCCGATGAAGCCGCAGGCCGTTGTCCGCTGCTCCAACTGTGACAAGGGAGGCGAGACCCGTAAGGTCTGCAAGACCGGCTGCATCGGCTGCATGCGCTGTGCAAAGGCGTGCGAGCAGGGCGCGGTGACCGTGACCAACTTTCTGGCGAAGGTCGACCCCGCCAAATGCACCAACTGCGGAAAGTGCCGCGAGGTTTGCCCGCAGGGCTGCATTACGCTTTTTGAAGGGATCAAAAAGCAATAAGATAAAAAGCTTTTCCGGACGGCGCGTTTTGGATGCGCCGTCCTGTTTTTTTGCCTGCAATCTTACGGAATTGAAAGCTTTGAGCCGGTTTTGTAAGCTGAAACGATGGAACGGGCGCCGTGCATCCGGTATAATACATGCAGAAACAAAACAGGCATTGAAAGGAAGGAATGCAGCATGGCCATTTTAGCCGTCAGCAATCTGAAAAAAATTTACACGACGCGTTTCGGCGGAAATCAGGTGCAGGCGCTCACCAACGTCAATTTTTCGGTGCAGCCGGGCGAATACGTTGCCATCATGGGCGAAAGCGGAAGCGGCAAAACAACGCTGCTCAATATTCTCGCTGCGCTTGACAAGCCGACGAGCGGCGAGGTGCTGCTCAACGGCAGGAATATCGTTCAGATCCGCGAAAAGGAGATCGCGGCGTTCCGGCGCGACAACCTCGGCTTTGTGTTTCAGGATTTCAATCTGCTCGACACCTTTTCCATTCAGGACAACATCATGCTGCCGCTGGTGCTGGCAGGCAGGAACCACCGCGAAATGCACAGCCGCATGATGCCGGTCGCCGAACAGCTCGGCATTGCGGATATTCTGAAAAAATTTCCGTATGAGGTTTCCGGCGGACAGAAACAGCGCACCGCGGTTGCCCGCGCGCTGATCACAAACCCGCAGCTGATCCTGGCCGACGAGCCGACCGGCGCGCTCGATTCCCACGCGGCCGACAGTCTGCTGCAGCTGTTTGACCGGATCAACGCCGGCGGCCAGACGATCCTGATGGTGACGCATTCCATCAAGGCGGCAAGCCACGCAGGGCGCGTGCTGTTCATCAAGGACGGAGAGGTTTTTCACCAGGTCTACCGTGCACAGCACACCGCAGAGGAAATGTATCAGACAATTTCCGACACACTCACTATGATCGCAACGGGAGGTGAACGGAGCAGAGCCGCTGCTCCGACGGCATGAACCACGGATTTTATCTGCGCCTTGCGGGAACGAATTTAAAAAACAATGCCCGCACCTATTTCCCGTATTGGATCGCCGCCTCGCTGACGGTGATGATGTTTTTTATCATCTTTTCTCTTTCTCAGGACAGCGGCCTTGCAAAAATGCCGGGCGGAACGACGCTGCGTTCCATGCTGCTGCTGGGCGTCTGGGTCGTGGCGCTGTTCGCCGTGATCTTTCTGTTTTACACCAACAGCTTTCTGATCAAACGGCGCAAGAAGGAATTCGGCATCTACAATATTCTCGGTATGGAGAAAAAGCATATTGCGCGGGTCATCGTGCTGGAAACGCTCTGTACCGCTCTGATCAGCCTTTCGGCGGGGCTGGCGTTCGGGCTGCTGCTGTATAAGCTCTGCCTGCTGCTCGTCGTCAATCTGATGCACGGTCAGGTGCCGTTCGGGTTCGAGTTTTCCGTTCCGGCGGTTCTGTGTACGGCGGCGCTGTTCGGCGGAATTTTTCTGCTGACGCTGCTGAGCAATCTGCGCCAGATCCATCTTTCCAAACCGATCGAGCTGCTGCACGGCGGCGAGCAGGGTGAAAAGGAACCGAAAACAAAATGGATCCTTGCGGTAGGCGGTGCGGTCTGCCTTGCGGCCGGGTATGCGATTTCGCTGCTGACCCGGAACGCGCTGGAAGCGGTCACGCTGTTTTTTCTTGCGGTGATCCTGGTGATCGTCGGAACCTATTGCCTGTTCACGGCAGGCAGCATTGCCGTTCTGAAGCTGATGCGCAGAAACAGAAACTACTATTATCAGCCGAACCACTTTATTGCGGTTTCCGGCATGATCTACCGCATGAAGCAGAACGCGGTGGGGCTTGCGAACATCTGCATTCTTTCCACCATGGTGCTCGTTATGATCTCGACGACGTTTTCGCTGTATATCGGGACGGACGATCTGCTGCTGAGGCGTTACCCGGTGCAGATCGCCGTGACGCAGGAAAGCACCGGTTCCGACACCCTTGCCGCAATGGAAACAACGATCGATGCCGAGCTGAAGCGGCAGGGACTGAAAACCGAAAACCGCGCCGCATATACCTATCTTGCCGTCGGAGGAATGGACCGCGGCGGCAGCATTGCCGTAAGGCATGATGAAAACAGCGGTTATTCCGTGGAAAGCCTCCGTATGATCTATTTCCTGACGCTGCAGGATTATACCCGCATGACCGGCGCGGAAATCACGCTCGGCGATGGCGAAATTCTGCTGTACAACAGCCTGGGTACTTCCATGAAGTCCATTTCGCTGCTTGGCAGAACCTATACGGTAAAGGAGCAGATCGAACAGTTCCCCGTGACCGGAGTCTCTACTGCTAATGTGGCTTCCAGCTAT
>JAQXJH010000132.1 GCA_029008595.1 Bacillota bacterium | reverse complement strand
GGCTGTTCGACGGAGGCGTCCGCAGCGCACAGAGCCATTCGGACGACCGGCGCAACATGGGGATCGGCCTTTCCGTCTGCCGCACGATCATCCGCGCACACGGCGGAGAGATCACGGCGTCCAATCGAAAAGAAGGCGGCGCAGTTTTTCGTTTTACGCTGCCAAAGGAGGAGAAAGCGTTATGAAATGTCCGTATACCGTTCTGATCGCAGAGGATGAAAACAATATTGCAAGCTTTATGGCGACGATTCTGACAGCAAACGGGTATCAGGTGATCCGCGCAAAGGACGGCGCCGAAACAATGATGATGGTGACGTCGCATTGCCCGGATCTGATGATCCTCGACCTCGGGCTGCCGGATATGGACGGGGGACAGATCATTCAGTCTGTCCGGGGCTGGTCGCAGATCCCGATCCTGGTGGTTTCGGCGCGGACACATGAGCGGGACAAGGTGGAAGCGCTGGATCTGGGCGCGGACGACTACATCACCAAGCCGTTCGGCACGGCGGAGCTGCTGGCGCGTGTCCGGACAGCGCTGCGCCGGATGCATACCAACAGCGGCGCGCAGGATGCCCTGCAGACCGGCCGGTTTACCTGCGGCGGGCTGACGGTGGATTTTGACCGCCGCCGTGTTTTCGTGGACGGAAACGATGTGCATCTGACACAAAACGAATATAAAATCGTGGCGCTGCTGGCCGCTTATGCCGGCAGGGTGCTGACCTACGACTTGCTGATCCACAGCATCTGGGGCCCGAACGCCGGAGAGGATAACCAGATCCTGCGCGTCAATATGGCAAATATCCGCCGGAAAATTGAAAAGAATCCCGCGGAACCGCACTATATTTTTACCGAAATGGGCGTCGGATACCGCATGGCAGAAGGCGAGTAAAACGCTGCCGGAAGAAAACCGAAAAAAACAAAAAACACCGCCTGCCGCAGGAAAAACTGCAGCAGGCGGTTATGTGTTGCGCCGTCAGAAGCTCATAGCTCCAGCGTGAAGAGGCGGCGTTTGCTTGCAAACCAGATCAGGCCGTTTTCGTCGCGCGTACAGGTCTGCGCATAGCCGGGAGAGGGCAGAGAATCGAGATGGCGGCCGTCCGGAAGCGAAAATACCGCGATCTCGCTTGCGGTGAATACCAGCAGCCGGTCGTGATCCAAAAACATCAGATCGGTGGGGAAATTCTGTTCGGAATCCTCTTTCAGCGCGCCGATCAGAAAGCTGCCCTGCAGCGCGAGGGATTCCTTATCAAACAGCGCCACGCGGCTTTCCATGGCGTTTTTGTCGCAGAGGATCACGCAGATCCGGTGACCGAAGACCGCGAGCCGGCGCGGGCTGACACCCGGTTCAAACTGATGCCGTTTTGTGATGCTGCCGTCCGGAGCGATTTTCAGCAGGTGAAACTGATCGTCCCGGTCGGCCATCCCGCTGGCGGAACCGCTGGTCACGGCATAAAGCGAGCTGTCGTCGGCTGCCAGATGCTCCATTGCCTGCCCGGGGATCAGCCCGAACCAGGAGGTGACCTCCTCCGTTGCGGGATCGATTCGGCTCAATCCGCCGCCAAAGGTACCGTAGCTTGCGTACCAGCCGGTCCAGACCGCGCCGTCCGGTCCGACAACGCTTTTGGCGTGGGGACGAACCATCTGCGGGGCAACGGAACGCAGCGATTTCGGATTGATGTTGCCATGCTGATCCCACGGCTGCGCGGGGTCGTAAACGATATGATCGCCGCCCGCATAGGAGGCAAGATAAAGCTTGCCGTCCAGCGGGACGATGCCGTAAACCTCGCCGCCGGCATTCGTAACGCCGCAGCTGTTTTCGCTTGTTCCGGTTTTGGGGTCAAAACGGAAAATGGTCTGGCCGAATTCGCAGGAACCCCAGATCGCGCCGTCCATTGCTGCAATGGTCATGATCGCGGTCACGGGCGCTTCGGCCGGAATGCGGACAAAACGAAGCTGACCGTCCTTCCACAGAAAAAGCTCCTGCCCTATCACGCCGATTTCACAGCCGGATGCGGTTTTCACGCCGCGCTGCCCTGCGGGAAGGCCGGGGATCGGTTCGGGATGCAGTGTTTTGGTCAGATATTCGCGAACAGGCTCACTGCAGCTGGCAAGCAGCTCCGGCCCGGCGTTCTCCGGGTAAACGCCGCCGAGCTGTTCCAGCGTTTCCGGATCGTAAAATTTGTATTGTCCGTTGTGACCGACGGCAATAAAGCCGTTTCCGACGGCCTGCACGCGGTCGCCTTCTTCACCGAGCGATACCCATTCGCCGGTTTTTACGCGGTAAAGCCATGCTTCGTTGTGATAATATCCTGCGCTGACGGCGATATCCCCCATCGAGGTGGTAAGAACCTGGCGCGAATATTGATTTTTGCTTTCGGGGCCGACGTGCCCGAGGCTGACCATTTTTCGGGTTTCGGGATTATATTGCACCAGAGAACAGCCGGGGTAAGTGCTGGCGTAAACAAGTCCGTCGCCGCCCCGGGTAAAATTCCACAGGTAGGTTTCGTCCTGCAGCCGCAGCGGTTCCCGAAAGCGGCGTTCCGCCATCACAAAGCAGTGCAGGCTGCCGAAGTGGTCGCAGGTACCCACCAGCAGCTCGCCGCGCTCCTCCAGCCAGAGCAGCGCCCATGCGCCGGAATCGTTCGGCAGCTCATACTGCTCGCTCTGCAGCGTTTCGGTATCGATAATGATCAGCGACCCGGCCGCCTCGGCAGCGTAATTGCTGAGCACCAGCTTTTCGCGGCCGTCGCGCGGATCCTTTGGGATCAGGATTTTGTTCAGAATACAGAAATTTCGGCAGGGCTCCCCCCGCAGGGTCAGTTTCATGGCAGTGATCATTCCTTTGTGCTGTTTTTTTAATAGGATGGCGAATTACCGTCTTCCTTTTTTCCGTTTGACATCTTCTCGGATCGGACAGATAGATCCCATGGTGCAGTCTGACATCCGTGATGTCATTGACATAACCGTTCCGGGCAAGATATTCGTCCATTTGTGCAATCGTTTCGGATTCATTGTCATAAGAACCGAAATGCATGATTTGTACGCACAATCCCTCTTTTACCGTCAGGAATTCGGCGGAAGAACAATCGATTCCTTTCTTCCTGGCGGCAGCGGCCACAGCCCATTCAAAATCCTGCGGAGTGATAAAGCCCGGCAGCCGGATGACAGAAATCCAATGAAAAGAGTCTTTGTTTCCGTAATCCGTGCCATTGACTCCCTCCTGCCACCAGAAACCCTCAAGCGGCGGCACAACATACTCGAAGAATCCGTCAATTTTGTGATCGGTTTTGCAGCTCATTTTCAAGGTATAAGCTACGGCATATAATACACCGACTGCCTGCTGATAGGCCCCGCCATATATTCCGCCCCTTTACCGGTCTTATCCTGTCCGGGTGCGCTTTGCGTTTTTTGATTATAGCACAGAAGAACACAGAGAATAAGACAGGATATGCCTTCCAACGAAAAAAGAGCGGCGGCGCTTGGCTTGAAAATGCAGACAAAACGGCGGCTGCTGCAATTTCTTTTGCGGCAGCCGCCTTACGGACGAAAAAATTGAAACAGACGGAGGTCAGTCGTGGGCTTTGGTGCGGATTTCCTCCAGAATGCGTGCCAGGAAATCTTCCACGCTCATGGCGCCGAGGTCTTCGCCTTTGCGGGCACGGACAGAAACCATGCCGCTTTCCACTTCCTTGTCGCCGATGATGAGCATATAAGGCGTTTTTTCCAGCTGAGCCTCGCGGATCCGGTAACCGATCTTTTCGCTGCGAAGATCGGCTGCGGCGCGGAGCCCGGCAGCCTGCAACTGTTCGAGCACGGCGTTGGCGCGCTCCTGCTGGCGTTCGGAAATCGGCAGCACCTTCACCTGCGTCGGCATCAGCCACGTCGGCAGAGCGCCCGCGTATTTTTCAAGCAGCAGGGCAAGCGTACGCTCGTAGCAGCCGATCGAGGTGCGGTGGATGATATAGGGGTTTTTCTTCGAGCCGTCGCGGTCGGTGTAGACCATGCCGAATTTTTCGGCCAGCATCTGATCGATCTGGATGGTGATCAGCGTGTCTTCCTTGCCGTAAACGTTGCGGATCTGAATGTCGAGCTTCGGGCCGTAGAACGCGGCTTCGCCGACGCCCTCCACAAACGGGATCTTCAGATCCGTCAGGATCGTGCGCATAATGCCCTGCGCTTCGTCCCACTGCTCCGGCGTACCGATATATTTGGCGCGGTCGTTCGGATCCCACAGGGAGAACCGGTAGGAAACATCCTCGTACAGACCGAGCGTTTTCAGCATGAAGATCGCGAGTTCCAGGCAGTTGCGGAACTCATCTTCCAGCTGGTCGGGGCGGCACATCAGGTGGCCTTCGGAAATTGTGAACTGGCGCACGCGGATCAGCCCGTGCATTTCGCCGGAGGCCTCGTTGCGGAAAAGCGTCGAGGTCTCGTTGTAGCGCAGCGGCAGGTCGCGGTAGGAACGCGGCTTGTTCAGATACGCCTGATACTGGAACGGGCAGGTCATCGGGCGCAGCGCAAATACTTCGTCGTCCTTTTCCTCATCGCCGAGCACGAACATGCCGTCCTGATAATGATCCCAATGGCCGGAAAGCTTGTACAGGTCGCTCTTCGCCATATAAGGAGTTTTGGTGAGCAGCCAGCCGCGCTTCTGTTCCTCGTCTTCCACAAAGCGCTGCAGCTGCTGGATCACGCGCGCGCCGTTCGGCAGCAGGATCGGCAGACCCTGACCGATCAGGTCGCTGGTGGTGAAATAGCCAAGCTCACGGCCGATCTTGTTGTGGTCGCGTTTGCGGGCTTCTTCCTGCTGCGTCAGGTAGGCCTCCAGCTCGCTGCTCTTCGGGAACGCGATCCCGTAAACGCGCTGCAGCATTTTTTTGGTGGAATCGCCGCGCCAGTAAGCGCCGGTGCAGTTGGTCAGGCGGACTGCCTTGACGCGGCCGGTGCTCATCAGGTGAGGCCCGGCGCAAAGGTCGGTGAAATCGCCCTGACGGTAGAAGCTGATTTTTTCGCCCTTGCCGCTGTGCTCGGCAATCAGTTCGATCTTATAGGGCTGGCCGAGCTCTTCCATCAGCTTCGCCGCTTCAGCCGGTTCCAGTTCAAAGCGCTCGATCGGCAGGTCTTCCTTGATGATTTTTTTGATCTCTGCTTCGATCGCGGCAAAATCATCCTGCGACAGATTGCGCGGCAGATCAAAATCGTAATAGAAGCCGGAATCGATCGAAGGGCCGATGGCAAAAACGGCGTCCGGGAACAGGTGCTTGACCGCCTGCGCAAGAATGTGCGAGGCGGTGTGCCAATAGGCGCGTTTGCCTTCCGGCGAATCAAAGGTCAGCAGCTCAACGCTGCAGTCGTTTACGATCGGAGTGCGAAGATCGCAGACCTTGCCGTCGATTTTGACGGCGCAGGCTGCGCGGGCCAGACCGGCGCTGATCTGCTGCGCAAGCTCGATCCCCGTGGTTCCGGGAGCCGCCTGCAGTACGGAGCCGTCTTTCAGTGTAACGTTTACCATTTGAATCCTTCCTTTCACGGTGGTGGGGAAAACGGCGCAAAACCATTTTCCTTTTTTGAATTTGCGGACGGCGGGGAGAAACGAAAATAAAAAAAGCCCCGCCCAAAAGCACGAGGGGCGAAGCAGAAACTTCGCGGTTCCACCCTGCATTCAGGCAAAAGCCTATCTCATTACCGGCGGTAAGGGAGCCGACCCGCACTGCTTACGGTCAAACCATCACAGTCCGCTCCGGGGTGGTATGCACAAAACAACCGGCGGCGCGCACTTTCAGCCCATGATGCGCGGTCTCTTTCGCCGGGGGAGCGCTTTGTGCCGTCCCCTTCCAAGCGTTTACTTTCTTTTCATCTATCCAAATTATATACCTGCTTTTTGATAAATGCAACAAAAAACGAAAAAAAATTTGCACAAATCGCGCGCAAAAGATGCGGGGAAAAATCGTTTAAAATTCGTGTTTTGAAATTACGGATGAAAATACCGAAATTTCTTGACAGACCAAGGCAAAAAGCGATACAATTGATATTGCAATATATTTGCCGCAATATTGCAATTGGGAAGAAATCTTCCCTGTTTATGATGTTAGACTGAAACAAAAACAGAAGAAAAGGAGGTGCTATCGAAAATTGGTTATTCATCTTCATATTGCTGTCTTTATCGCCATCCTTTTGGGATGTGTGGTTGTTAGTGGTGCTATCGCCTTTTTTGCGGGCGTTTCTCATAGAAAAAAAGTTGCTGAACTTCAAATCGGCTCGGCGGAACAGGAAGCAAAGAGAATCGTCAGCGAGGCGCTGAAGACCGCTGAGGCGAAGAAAAAAGAATCCATTCTCGAGGGCAAGGACGAAATTCACAGACTGCGCAACGAATCGGAAAAAGAACTGCGCGAGCGGCGTGCAGAGGTGCAGCGTCAGGAACGGAGGATCCAGCAGAAAGAGGAAACTCTGGACAAAAAGCTGGAGAATCTGGAGAAAAAAGAGGACGCGGTTGCCGCGAAGGCAAAACAGATCGAAGAGAAGCTTGCAGAAACAGAAACGATCAAGAAAAGTCAGTTCGATATGCTGGAGCGTATTTCCGGCTTTACGGCTGATCAGGCAAAGGATTATCTGCTGAAAAACCTTGAAAATGAACTGCAGCATGAAAAAGCGGTCAAGATCATGGACGTGGAACAGCAGACAAAGGATGAGTCCGACAAACGCGCGCGTGAGATCATTTCGCTTGCGATCCAGCGCTGCGCCGCGGATCATGTTTCCGAAGCGGCTGTTTCGGTCGTTCCGCTGCCGAACGATGAAATGAAGGGCCGCATCATTGGCCGCGAGGGCCGCAACATCCGCACGCTGGAAACGCTGACGGGTGTCGATCTGATCATTGATGATACGCCGGAAACGATCACGCTTTCCAGCTTTGAGCCGGTTCGCCGCGAGGTGGCCCGCATTGCGCTGGAACGGTTGATCGCGGACGGACGGATTCATCCCACGCGCATTGAAGAAATGGTGGAAAAGGCCCGCCGCGAGGTGGATGCCACCATCAAGGCGGAAGGCGAACGCGCCGTTATCGAAGCAGGCGTCAACGGCATCCATCCGGAGCTGGTCAAGCTGCTCGGCCGGCTGCGTTACCGCACAAGCTACGGCCAGAACGTGCTCAACCATTCGCTGGAGGTTTCTTATCTGGCGGGAGTCATGGCGAGCGAGCTGGGTATCAACCCGACTCTGGCGCGCCGCGCAGGTTTGCTGCATGATATCGGCAAAGCGCTCGACCACGAGATCGAAGGTTCTCATGTCGAGATCGGTATCGACGTGGCGCGGAAGTACAAAGAAAGCGAAGCGGTCATTCATGCGATCCAGGCGCATCACGGAGACGTGGAGCCGAAAACCGTGGTCGCATGTCTGGTGCAGGCCGCAGATGCCATTTCTGCCGCACGCCCCGGCGCACGGCGTGAAAATCTGGAAAATTACATCAAGCGTTTGGAAAAGCTTGAGGAAATTTCTTCTTCGTTCCCCGGTGTGGAACGCAGCTTTGCGATCCAGGCCGGCCGCGAGGTTCGCATCATGGTCAAACCGGAGATCATCAAGGATGATAACATGGTGCTGCTTGCCCGCGATATCTGCCAGAAGATCGAGCAAAGTCTCGATTATCCCGGCCAGATCAAGGTAAACATCATTCGGGAAAGCCGCGCAATCGATTACGCAAAATAAAATCAGACTCCGCTTTTGTGAAACCGTTCGCAAAAGCGGAGTTTTTTTTGCCGTTTGCGCAGGCGGAGAAATGTTTTGCCGCTTCCGCGTGCGGAAAAATTATTTCTGATTGGCTTTGGTAACATAGATATGACCGACCCCGAACAGCACCGCGGATGCACTCAGAAGCCAATGGCGGAGCAGAAGCCCGCTCAGCAGGAAGATGCAGACGGGAACGACGGCAAGCGCCATCGCCGTTTTGACGCTGCTGCTTTTGAAATAGAACGCCCAGAGGATCAGATAAACGAAAAGCAGAATGCCGTTGCCAATCACGTAGATCAGAAACGCCGGAATCCCGGCAAAGCCGAATTTCCCGACAACGAGCGGCAGCCACATCAGGATGAGGCAGCCGCGGCGTCCGATCTGCTCCATGAGGTTCATGGCGCGGTTGGTGCAAAGATTTTTTTGGTCTGTATGTTTCCGTGCGAATATCAGATTCGGGATCAGCATGATCACGACGATTGCCGCGCCGAAAAGATTGTTCCATCCAAATTCCATCATTGACCTCCTGTTTCAATCATAGGCGTTGTGTCAGAAACGGGCGGACAGAGTCGGAGCCGCCTGTTTTGCGGATACGATATTTGCAGACCGGCGTCATTTCCCTGCGCTCCCGACATAAGCATATTTCCCCCAGGGGGGAACGACCCTTCTGTCTGAAAACAGCCATAAAACGGGGATGTTACCGGCGGCCGACTCATCCGGAAATTCCGCCTGCCCATCCGTGAAAATCACAATATTCACAGGCGGATCATCCGACATATTTCTTCTGATATAATCAAAGACGCAATGGAAACTTGTTCCGCCGCCGCGCGGCCGGATCTGCAGCAGATCGCCGATATTGGAAAAAGGAACCGGGGGATACACCTGCATATCGAAAAATCCCAGAATACCGGCTAACCCGCCGTTGAATTGCGTCAGCGCGCTGCATATTTCCCCGTAAACGGCCGACAGCATAACAGTATCAACGGAACCTGAGGTGTCCGCCATAAACAATACTTTTTTCGGATTTTCCGTAAGCATACCGCAGTCCGGGAGGAAGAACCCGGAGTCCAGGAATCTTCTGTCCGGAGGGGTAAAGGAATAATCGCAGACCTCCTCCTGAATGAAACTGTCCAGCAGTTTTCTCCAATCAAGATCCGCCGGATCCGTCCTTTGCCAGAGCCGCTCTTCCGAAGCCTCTTCAAAGCCGGTTCCGGCATCTTTTCTGACGGCGCTTCTCAGGATCCTGAGCTCGTTGGCAGCGCATTGATCCCAACTGCCGGAGGCAGGGGCCTGATTGTTTTCGGGAAGTTCATTTTTTGTGATGCGCATTCCGTCTTTGCGGAAGAATTCTTTTTTCACAAAACAGTGACCGCCTCCGGCCGTCCGTTCCCCGCGGGGCAGATCCTCCGGGTCTTCATCTCCGGGGCAAAGAACGATCACGCAGTTCTCGCCGCGATCCTGCTTCCGATCCCACCAGGATTCCGCATCGATCATATAATTGTTTCTGGCGCCCGGCTCCATTGCGGCAGGGTCAAAAGGAACGCAGTGAAGAGCCTCCTGTGCTGTGAGAAGGCGTCCCGGCTGCGCAGGAAAAAATGTTTCGTGAAAGATTCTTCCGATATGAGGCAGCAGATCGTAGTTCCAGCCGAGCAGCTCAAGATGCGAATTTGCAACAATATCGCACGCCAGATGAAAACGGTCGCCGGAATAATATTTCGGCCGGTCAATATGGCCCAGCGCAATGTGCATCAGTTGATGGGAGAGAATAAAATCCAGCTCCGTGTGTCCCAGCTTCTGCAGCCAATCGGGATCAAAATAAATGCAGCTGCCATTGGTGGAAATTCTTTTGACATCCTTTGTCGCCGCAAAAAGCATTTTTCTGAGCGGTGCGGCGAATGCTGCATCCAGCTGATCCAGTCTGTACCGCGACTCCTGCAGCTGTCTTTTCAGGCGCTGTTTTCGCTGTTCCGTCATTTTTGCTCATTCCTCATAGCCGTTTTGAAAACATCGTTTTCCCGGATGATCGGGCAGACCTCGGGAATACAGCAGTAATCGTGCAGGAGTTTGCCGCGGAAGGCCCAGGGCAATTTGCAGGCATAATCAACGGAATGGTCGATCAGGCGCTTGTCGGGGTGCTTTCTGGCGTAGGCTGTCATTGCCGAGCGGAGCGCGATCAGCAGCTCCGGCGCTTTCGGTACGGCGGTTTCTTTACCGGCAAAAATATCTTCCACCGGCGGCATGGTCTGATACAGCTCCGTCCATGTTCTGAAATTGCCTGCGGCGCTGTGGCCGATACAGCCCACGATCATCGGATAGACCGATTCCGGATCGTCTGAGACGGTATTCAGAATATTGCTGACCATTTCCCAGGAGCGCGGAGTCGGGAAAGCCAGACCGGTGCCGGTGGGGTCAAACCGCATCAGCGCAGACGGATTGTATTCCAGATAGCCGACGACGAATTCATGTACGCCGTTTTTGACAGCCCAGTTATGCCACGAGGCGGAATCTCCCCTGATTTCAAAATGACACAGGCGGTTTGCCAGAGCTTTCGGCATATTATATGCGACCGACTTGTCGGTAACGCGGTTGCCCGCGGCAATGACGATACAATTATCCGGAAGCTTATGTTCTCCGATCGTTCTGTCCAAGGCAATCTGATACGCTGCGGATTGAACGGAGGGCGGAGCGGCAGAGATCTCGTCCAGAAACAGGATGTTGATCGTCTGATCGCTGTCGTCCATCTGAAAAATTTTCGGTTTTAACCATACCGCCAGCGTTTTATCTTCGTTTGCCGTTGGGATCCCTCTCAAATCAACAGGATTGAACAGCAGCAGACGAACGTCGGTGATCGCGACCCTTTTGCTTGTTCTCGTTTCGATCGTTTCCGCAATTTCTCTGACACCCTGAGACTTTCCGACGCCGGGAGGCCCCCACAGCATAACGGAGGGGAACTTTTTAAACGGCGTTTTCGTCTCGACCAGAGAAATGTATGCTTTTGAAAGCATCTCCACCATGCGGTCAACATGGATGGCGTATAAGCCCGATTCTATTTCGCTCATAATCTTACATCCTGTCCTCTGTATTTGCCGGCCGGATCAAATAACCCGGAAAGGCCTTTGCCGTATCAATCCGGTTGATTGCACAGCACAATTTTGCCGAGGGGCTTCTTTTTCGGAGCGCTGCAGTGATCCGGTTTTATCTTTCTTCCCTGATTCTACACGATGATCTGTCCCGCAGAACGGACTTTGCGCTTCTATTATATCACGAAATTGCAGATTTTCGAGCTTTCCGGCGGATTTCTGTTCCAGAATTGCCGGTTCTGCGCCGAACCCCGGAGACGTTCCGCGCCGGTACGGCGGAGGCGGCGGCCGTACCGGGCGTACGTCCGATTTTATCAATGCGGTCAAGAATTTGTCCATTGAAAACGCACAGGGCGTTATGATACAGTATCTGCAGAAGCAAACAGGTTTTGCGCGGAAGGCGGAAAGAGATGAAGCAGTCCGGCAGAACGGTGGAAACGCTCCGCGGCGGATTCTGAAACGGGAGCGGGGCGTGAAAAGATGGAGAGAGGAGCGACGGGATATGAAGCAGAGGATCTATCTGATCGGGAATGCTCATCTGGATCCGGCGTGGCTGTGGCAATGGCAGGAAGGTTTTGCAGAGATCAAGGCAACCTTCCGTTCCGCGCTGGACAGGATGAAGGAATTTGACGGCTATGTATTCACGGCGGCCGGCGCGTGCTATTACAAATGGGTGGAAGAAAACGAGCCGGAAATGTTTGAGGAGATCCGCCGCCGGGTTGCCGAGGGGCGCTGGGCGATCGCCGGGGGCTGGTGGCTGCAACCGGACTGCAATCTTCCCTGCGGGGAATCCTTTGCCCGTCATGCCTTATACGGGCAAAGATATTTTTATAAAAAATTTGGAAAAATCGCGGCTTTCGGTTATAATGTAGATAGCTTCGGGCACAATGCATCGTTGCCGCAGCTGCTGAAGAAAAGCGGGATGTCCGGTTATGTGATGATGCGCCCGGAACAGAAGGAAAAACAGCTGAACCGGGACACGTTTCTGTGGGAAGGGATCGACGGCACAAAAATTCTTACCTATCGGATTCCCACCGGCTACGCGACTGCGTCGGATGATGCGGTCGCGTGGAAATGTGAAGTCATCCGCAGCCGCGCCGAAGAGGATCAGGAGCCGAAAATGCTGTTTTACGGCGTCGGGAACCACGGCGGCGGGCCGACGATAGCCCTGCTGAACCGGATACAGGAATTGATGAAGCAGGATCCACAGCTGAGCTACGCCTCTCCCGAAAGCTTTTTTGCCGGGCTGAATGCGTCGGGGAGCATTGCCGAAACGGTGACCGGAGACCTGCAACACCATGCCATCGGGTGCTATTCGGCCAACAGCGAGATCAAGCGCAACAACCGACGCAGCGAAAACCGCCTGCTTGCGGCAGAAAAGTGGATGACAGCGGCAAGCCGGCTGGCCGGGATGGCATACGACCGGCAGGCGGTGGAACATGCCTGGGAGGACGTCCTGTTCAATCAGTTCCACGATATTCTGGGCGGATGCTGCCTGAAAGAGGCGTATGAGGACGCAAGGGAATTTCACGGAGAAGCGCTGAAGATCTCTTCCGAGCTGATGAATCATGCGCTGCAGCGGATCTCCTGGAAGATCAATACCAAACGGAACCGGGATTTTGCGGTCGACCGCCACTTTGACTGGAAGACCTGGGAAAATGAGATCGGCGGCTCCCCGGTGGTGATCTTTAACCCGAACGCATGGGAATCCGCCGTTACCGTGAAACTGACGCAGGATATTACCGGAGCGCTGGATGAGAACGATGCTCCGGTGGCATTCCAGCGAATCCGGGCGGACAAGACCTGCAATTCCGGAAAGGATGATTTTGTCGGAGTGCTGCAGCTGCAGCTTCCGCCGATGGGCTACCGGACGGTGTATCTGTACCACCATCTGCCGCAGGTGAACCCGGTCAGCGAACGGATGCTGAAGGGGAACAGCGCGCTGTTGGAAAACGACTGGTTCCGGCTGCGCTTTGATCCCGCCAGCGGTGCGCTTGCTTCGGTGTTTGACAAGCGGCATCAGCGTGAGGTCTTTTCAGGAGAAGCGGCTGTCGCCGAGGTGCTGGAAGATTTTCAGAATGATACCTGGGCGCACGGGCAGGAATATCTGGATTCCGTGGTTGGCCGGTTCGGAGAGGCTTCGCTCGAGCTGCTGGACCGCGGCCCGCTGTTCCTGACGCTGCGGGCGCGGTCATCCTTCCGCCGTTCCACCCTGATCCAGGATTTCAGGATCTTCCGGGATGACCCGTGTATCCGCGTTTCCGTCCGGGTCAACTGGCAGGAGCCGTTCCGGATCCTGAAATTCGCGTTCCCGGCGGCGGTGCAGAATCCCCGGGTGGTGTATGAGATTCCGTACGGCAGCATCGAAAAAGAGTGTAACGGAATGGAAGAGGCCGGGCAGCTGTGGTTCGATATTTCGGGAACGGACGAAAGCGACCGTCCGTGCGGCGTTTCGGTGGTGACAAATGGTTCCGGCAGCTACAGCGCGGACGGAAACACGGGGCGGTTCATTGCCGTCCGCAGCGCCGGATATGCAGATCATTTCGGCATCAAGGATGCTTTTACGGAACCGATGGATCTCGGGATCCACGAATTCGAATATCATATCCTTCCGCATGACGGAGAGCTTCGGCCGGAGGTACCCACCAGAAACGCGCAGGAGCTGGTGCAGCAGCCTGCGGTGGTTTATGAGACCTATCACGACGGGAATCTTCCGCTGAGCGATTCTCTGGCGCGTTCCTCGGCAGGCAACGTTCTGATCCGTGTGGTCAAGCAGTCCGAGGACAGCGAAGATCTTCTGATCCGTGCCTATGAGACGGACGGAAGGGAAACGGATGCGGAGCTTTCTTTTATGCAGCACCGCGCGGCGGTTCATTTTGCGCCGCATGAGATACAGACGATCCGGTTTGCCGCCGACGGCAGCGTCAGTTTTCCGCTGCTGTGCGAGCTGCCGGAGGAAGAGGAGGACATTCTTCCGGGAAAGAAAAAATTGTCTGATGCAGGCCTGAAATCATGACAAGGCAAAAGATCCCGAGGGCGGCGAACCCTCAGGATCTTTTTGTATTATTGGCTTTGATACTTGCTGCCTTGCTCTTTTGATAAAAAAGATACCCGGCTGCATCGGCTAAAACCCAGCCGATCGGGATCGATAACCAGATTGCGGATGCTCCCAGAGCGGTATGCGGCGCAAGGGCATACGAGAGGATCACCCGTGTCCCCAAAGAAATAACGGTAAGGATCAGGGAAATGTGCGGCAGGTTGACTCCCCGGAAATAGCCGTACCACAGAAAAAGAATGCCGATCCCGAGATACATGGCGCCTTCGATCCGCAGATATTTTGCCCCCTCCGCAATGATCTGCGTTTCGGAAGAAGAGACAAACAAATTCATCAGCCGGTCGGCAAATACAAAAACGAACACAGAGACCGCAGCACAGAACGCGACCGATGAGAGCAGGGCGATTTTTGTTCCTGACCGGATGCGGCTCTCTTTTTTTGCGCCGTAATTCTGTGAGATAAACAGGGAATAGGCGTTTCCGAATTCCTGTGCGGGCATATAGGCAATCGTGTCGATCTTCACCGCTGCGGCAAAGGAAGCCATGATAACAGTTCCAAAGCTGTTGACCAGCCCCTGAATCAACAGAATACCGAAATTCATGATCGATTGCTGCATTCCCGTGGCGACGTCATTCAGAATGATTTCTTTCATTCTGCGCGGGTTCCATTTGAGGTCTTCTTTGCGGAATCTTAAAACGGGCAGCCGGATCAAGGAATAAACGGAAATTCCCGCTCCGGATACCGCCTGTGCGATGACCGTAGCCAGCGCCGCGCCTCTGACGCCGAGCTTCAGTCCCGCAATAAACCAGATATCCAGCATGATATTGATCGCAGCGGACACGGCCAGAAAGATCAGCGGTACAACGGAGTTTCCCGTTGACCGGAGCAGATAGGAAAAAAAGTTATAGAGGAATACAAAAATGATTCCGGTGAATACGACAGTGACGTATTCTCTGGTCATATCCATCAGCTCTGCGGGGGTTTGAAGCAGCTTCAGAATGATTTCCATGCCCGGAAAAATGATCAGATAAATTACAGCAGAAACGGACAGAATGAACCAGAATGAATACCGGATATCTTCTTTCAGCTGTGCCTCGTCTTTTTTTCCGTGATCCGCGGAGAAAAACGCTCCGCTCCCCATACAAAGCCCGATAATAATGGATGTGATAAAGATCATCAGCGTATAGGCCGAGCCGACGGATGCGAGCGCGTCCGGACCGATATATCTTCCCACAATCAGCGTATCGGCAAGGTTGTAAACCTGCTGAAGCAGATTGCCCGCAATCATCGGCAGAGAGAAGAAGATCAGCTTTTGAAAAATGGAGCCCTCGGTCAGATTCAGCGTTTTCATTTTCTTACTCCCGATCATGATCTTAACAGGGGCAGCTGCAGCAAATGCCCGGAAACAGGCAGAGACCCGCAGCTTTTCAGCCACAGGCCTCTTGTCAGGATCCTGTCTGTGCCGCCTGTCTGTCGAAGCATTCCCGGACAGGCGGACGGACAAGAAAGAATACAGATCGCAGAATCGCCTTCTGAGGGGTGTTCAGTACAGCTTTGCGCCTGCCGGAATATGGTCATCCACCATGAGGAGATGCAGCTTTTCTTCGCCGTTTTCCTCATGCACGGCGGAGATCAGCATACCGCAGGAATCGATGCCCATCATCGGTCTGGGCGGCAGATTCAGAATAGCGATGCAGGTTTTTCCGATCAGCTCTTCCGGCTCATAATATGCATGGATCCCGCTCAGAATGGTGCGGTCGGTGCCGGTTCCGTCGTCCAGCGTGAACTGCAGAAGCTTTTTGGATTTCTTCACGGCAACGCAGTCCTTGACCTTCACGGCGCGGAAATCCGATTTTGAAAAGGTTTCAAAGTCCACATAATCCGCAAACAGCGGTTCGATCTGCACATTGGAAAAATCGATCGTTTCCGTTGCAGCCGGAGCGGGGGCGGAAGCCTGGGCCTGCGCTTCATTGTTCCCGGCGTTTTTCCGGGCGCCGCCGTCAAGTGACTTCATGGTCGGGAAGAACAGCACATCGCGGATCGCGGGGGAATCGGTCAGCAGCATGACCATACGGTCGATGCCGAAGCCAATGCCGCCTGTGGGAGGCATGCCAAGCTCCAGAGCATAAAGAAAATCTTCGTCGGTGTGGTTGGCTTCTTCATCGCCCTGTGCAAGCAGCTCTTCCTGCGCGGCAAAGCGCGCCCGCTGGTCGATCGGATCGTTCAGTTCGGAATAGGCGTTTGCCATTTCCCAGCCGTTCATAAAGAACTCGAACCGTTCCACATAATCCGGGTTCTCCGGTTTCTTTTTGGTCAGCGGAGAGATCTCGATCGGGTGATCCATCACAAAGGTGGGCTGGATCAGCTTGTCTTCGACGAATTCTTCAAAGAACAGGTTGAGGATGTCGCCCTTCTTGTGGCGCGGCTCGAACGCGATGTTGTGCGCCCTGGCAGCGGCCTGCGCCTCTTCCAGCGTATGGATCTCATTGAAGTCCACACCGGAATATTTTTTAACGGCGTCTACCATGGTGATGCGCTCAAACGGCTTGCCGAGATCCATTTCGATGCCGTTGTAGGTGATCGTCGTTGTGCCGAGCACCTCCTGCGCCACGAAGCGGTACAGGTTTTCGGTCAGATCCATCATGCCATGGTAATCGGTATACGCCTGATACAGCTCCATCAGCGTGAATTCCGGATTATGGCGGGTGTCCAGCCCTTCGTTGCGGAACACGCGGCCGATCTCATACACGCGTTCCATGCCGCCTACGATCAGGCGCTTCAGATAAAGCTCCAGCGAAATGCGCAGTTTGACGTCTTCGTCCAGTGCGTTGTAATGCGTGGAAAAGGGTCTGGCAGCAGCGCCGCCCGCATTGGAAACGAGCATCGGCGTTTCAACTTCCATAAAGCCCTGACCGTCCAGATAGCGGCGGACCGTGCTGATGATCCTGGAACGCTTGACAAAGGTCTCACGGACGTCCTGATTCATGATCAGGTCGATGTAGCGCTGACGGTAGCGCATATCGGTGTTGGTCAGGCCGTGGAATTTTTCCGGAAGAACCTGCAGGCTTTTGGAAAGAAGAACGACCGATTCTGCATGGATGGAGATCTCACCGGTTTTGGTTCTGAACACGGTGCCGCGGATGCCGACAATATCGCCGATATCCATCTTTTTGAAGGCAGCATACGCCTCTTCGCCGATGCAGTCGCGTGCAACGTAGGACTGAATGCTGCCCTGCAGATCCTGAACGTTGCAGAAAGAGGCCTTGCCCATAATGCGTTTGGACATCATCCGGCCGGCGACGGAGACGGTTTTGCCGTCCAGTACATCAAAATCCCGTTTGATTTCGGTGCTGTGGTGCGTCACGTCGTATTTCGTGATCTGGAACGGGTCGCTGCCCTCTGCCTGCAGGGCGGAAAGCTTTTCCCGGCGGATTCGGAGAATCTCATTGAGATCCTGTTCCTTCTGAACCGATTCCGCGGCCTTGTTTTCGCTCATCTTTCAACAATCCTTTCGTAACCGCACGGCGCGGTCTTTGTTTTGCAGGAAAAAGGGCGGACAGTCTTTTCAAACAAAACCGCCCGCCCGCCTTGGTTACTGTGTAATTTCAACGACCCTGTAGGTGACGGTGCCGCCCGGGGTCTCCACCGAGACGGCGTCGCCTGCGTGGTGCCCCAATAAAGCCCGGCCGACCGGCGATTCGTCAGAGATCTTGTTTTCCACCGGGTTGGCTTCCTTTGAGCCGACGATCTGGTAGGTCTCATCTTCGTCGAATTCCGAATCGTGAACCACTACGCGGGAACCGATGTGGATCGTATCGGCGGAAAGCTCGCTCGCGTCGATCACCTGAGCATTTTTCAGCATTTCCTCCAGTTCCAGAATGCGGGATTCTACGATAGCCTGTTCGTTTTTCGCTTCATCGTATTCGCTGTTTTCGGAAAGATCACCAAAAGACAGAGCAACCTTGATTTTTTCAGAAACTTCTCTGCGTTTGACGCTTTTGAGTTCATCCAGCTCGTCTTCCAGTTTTTTTAATCCTGCTTCGGTCATCATGACCTGTTTTGCCATCGGGAACCATCCTTTCAGATCCGATTTTATGCGGATATATCACGCGGCGTTGGCGCGCGCAGCTTTTCGTGCATAATAGATTAATTATAAAGACCAATTCTGATTCTGTCAAGAGCGGCAGGGCCGATCGGAACAAAATCGCGGCAATCAGCGCGGTAAAAGATGCATGTCAAGGTGCGTGGAATGCAGTTTTGAACAGATGCACGGAGCCTTACAGAATATTTCCCGCGCCGGCGCGCTCGGATTCGGAAAGGTGCTGCACCAGCAGGCGGGCCCGGCAGCAGGCTGCGTAAAATTCCGCGGGTTCCCCGGTCTGCAGCCGCGCAAGCATTTCGCCGATGGCTTCCTTTACCGGGTCAAGCTCTGCGTGGCGCAGGTACATGTTCGCGGCCGGCTGCCAATGATCCCAAAGCTCTCCGGCCGCCTCGGCGTGCGGAGCGGCCTGCGCCAGATCGCCCCGGGCGGCGGTTTCCGCGGCAAGAGCAAGCTCCCGGTCCAGTACATGGCAGTGCTCTTCAACGCTGCGGAGCGGGAACAGGCATAAAAAAGCGAGTGCCGCCGTAAGCAGCGCGGCATAACAAAGGCGGCGGATCACAGCGCAGCCCTCCTTTTGGAAAAATGATCGCCCAACCGGTCTGCAATCAGAACGGTCAGCGGCAGAACGGTAAAGAATACGACGGCTGCCGCGGTGGAAACAGAACCGGAAAGCTGTTCCAGCAGCCGCGGGAAGCCGGAAAGCGCCGCGCCGGTAGCAAAAATGACCGAAGCGCCGAAAAAGAGGCTGAGTTTTTCGGCCTTTTCTCCCCAAAGCCCGGAAACACAGAACGAAAAAGCGATCAGAAATACAGAAACGCGCACAAACAACCCGGCTGTCCAGACTGCCGCATAAAAGGCGTCCAGCCGCTGCAGCGAGCCAACTTCGGCAAAGGTAGAAGCGGTATAAAGCGGAAACGGCTGTGTTGACGCGTAGGACCCGAGCACTCCGGTGACGAAAAAGCCGGTCAGCGCAACGAGTGCGGCTTCCCCGGCAAGCCAGAACAAAAATTTTCCGCTGGGCTTTCCCCTGGAAAACGGCAGCAGAACAGCAGGCAGCGCAAGCTCTGCCATACCCGAAAAAACCGAAAGTCCATTGCGCGCGGCATCGTCCCATGCGGCGGAGTCCGGCGGCGTGAAATTCAGCAGGTCAAGCCGCGGGATCAGCGCGCAGAATAAAAACACCAGCGCCGCCGCGATTGCGGCAAAAATAAAGCCGGAAGCGCGCGCCAGAGCTTCCAACCCGAGAAACGCGCCGTAACAGGCGGCGGCCGCAACCGCAAAGGCAAGCGGAAAGAACTGCGCCTGCGGCAGCATGGTGGAAGTGACATAGATGTTATAGCGCGCAACGGCAAGCGAAGGCGTATATAAAAAATAAAGACCGTAGAGCATGCAGAAGACGGCGCCGCCCGCGTTCGAAAAACGAAAACGGGCGCAGTCCGGAACGCTCATATTTTCATGCCGTACGCGCAGCCGAAGCAGCGGCAGCAAAGCGAGAACGCCGAGAACAAGCGAAAACGGCGCTGCCAGCAGCAGTCCCTGCGGGTTTCCGGCGCCCTGCAGCTGAGTTCCGGTGAGAACGGAGCTGCTGTGTGCAGCAAAGAACAGACAAACAAGCTGCCCGGCGCTGATACTGTTTTTTTTCTCCATCGCATATTTCGCCCTTTCTATTTTTCCGGATCGCGTTCCTCGCTGCCGGGCATGTTCTGAATGCGGGAGGAATGTTTTCCGAGCCGTTTCCAGCCCTGCCGCACCAGCACATCGCGCAGCGAACGCCACCTCAGGGGAGAAAGCGGCGCCGTATAGGGCACGCCGTAGGGGCCGACGGCGCAAAGGTTTACCAGAACGGCAGCAAAAGCAAGCACCAGCCCGAAAAAGGTGAAGCATCCGCCGATCACGATAAACGCAAAACGCAGTACGGCCACAGGTTCATAAAGCTGCGGAATGACGAAGGAGCTCATTGCCGTCAGCGCCACCACCATGATCATCGGCGCGCCGATCAGTCCGGCCTGCACCGCCGCGTCGCCGATGACCAGCCCGCCGATGATCCCGACCGCGTGGCCGATCGGTTTCGGCAGCCGCAGCCCGGCTTCCCGCATCAGTTCGTAAATAAAGTGGATCACCAGCGCCTCCAGCATCAGGGAAAACGGCTGTGACGCTTCGGAAGATACAAGGTTATAGAGCATCGGCGTAGGAAACAGCGCCGGGTGAAAGGTGCCGATGGCGACAAACAGGCCGGGCAGCAGCGTTGCAATCAAAAAAGCAAGGTATTTCATCCAGCGGGTGAAGGCCGCAAAATACGGCCGGTCGGCATAGTCGTCGAAGCTCTGAAAATTTTCCACAAACAAATAAGGAACGATCAGCACCATCGGCGTACCGTCCACAAAAACGGCGATGCGCCCCTCGGTGATTTTTCCGCAGACAGTGTCAGGCCGTTCGCTCAGCCCCACGCCGGTAAACAGAGAAAGGGGCCTGTCGTCCAGAAACGGCTGCAGGTATCCGCTTTCCAGCACGGTTTCCAGCGGGCAGGCCTGCAGTCTGGCGCGCACCTTCTGCAGGATCTCCTGCGACACAACGCCGTTCAGATAACAGAGCGCGACGTCCGTTTTGCTCCGGGTTCCCACCTGCATCATTTCAAAGCGCAGGTCCGGTGTTTTCATCCGCCGGCGCACCATGGAAAGATTGATGCGGATCACTTCCACAAAGCCTTCGCGGCTGCCGCGCTGCATTGCCTCGGTGGCAGGTTCCGAAACCGAGCGGAAGCTGTAGCCCTGCATCCCGACCGAAAGCCCGCAGGCCACTCCGTCGAGCAGGATCACGGCAAAGCCGGACATGATCAGCCCGAACACCTCGTCAAAGTTGTTCAGCTGCATCTGATCGGAAAGCGCAACGATGCTGTCCCGGATGCGTTCAAACTGTTCTTCGGCAGTCAGCCCTTCGTAATCGCCTTTCATGATCGGATCCAGAACGCCCTGTGCATAGGCCTGCTGGCTGATCAGCCCTTCCATATTGATCAGCGCGCACTCCCGTCCGCCGATGACGATCCTTCGCACCACAAGATCGCTGGTTTCGGCAAATGCTCCGCGCAGGTAAGCAAGGTTTTCGGTCAGGCTGGCGCTGATCAGCCGCGGCGCGGCAGGCTGCGGCGGGGTCTGGCTGCGCGCGCGGAAGGCCCGGAGCTTATTGGAAAACAGAAACGGCATGTTCTAACACTTCCTGACATGTAAAGGTGTATCGGTTTACACTCTGTTGATTCTTTGCCTTATGCTTCATTGTTGCCGTCTGACCGGAATTTTATTCCGCAGTTCCTCTGATTTTGCATACCGCGGCGGGCTGCGGACCAGAATAGGATTGATCAAATCGGACGGGAGGCGGGCGGCGTGCTGATTTCACTGCTGCGAACACTTATTTTATATGTCGTCGTCACCGCGGCGGTGCGGCTGATGGGCAAACGACAGGTCGGCGAGCTGCAAAGCTCTGAACTGGTGATCACCATGCTGATCTCCGAGCTGGCGGCGATCCCGATGCAGGAGACAGGCATCCCGCTGCTGAGCGGGATCGTTCCGATCCTGACGCTGGTGGTATGCGAAATTCTGGTTTCGGTGCTGATGATGAAATGCCGCTGGTTTCGCCGGCTGATCTGCGGCAGCCCGGTCGTTCTGATCCGCAGCGGCAGGCTGGATCAGAAGCAGATGAGCCGCCTGCGCTATACGGTGGAGGATCTTTCCGAAGCCCTGCGTCTGCAGGGCGTGTTCGACCCGCAGACGGTGGATGTGGCGCTGATCGAAACGAACGGGCAGCTCAGCGTTCTGAAAAATGCGTCCGCCGAGCCGCCGGATGCAAAAACACTCGGCATTGCGGCAAAAACGGAATTCTGGGCGGTCGTGGTGGATGACGGCAGCTTCTGTGCGCAGTCGGCCCGGCTGGTCGGATGCAACCGGGAATGGATCGAGGGCGTGCTGAAAAAAGAAAACTGTCCGCTGAACGAGGTGTTCTTGCTGACAGCCGATACGGAAAAAAACTATCGGATCATCCGCAGGGAACGATAACAAACCGTAATATTCGACGGAAATATTACGGTTTTGCCGGCTGAGATGCCGTCAATCTGCCGGATGGCAGAGAACACAGGGCGGTTCTGAATGAAAGTGTCGGAAAGGAGCGAAAACAACCATGAAAACAAAACGGATGACGGAGATCAGCCTGCTGCTGGCCGGGTGCGTGCTTTTTTCCGCCTGCAGCGGCGAGCTGCCGCTGAACCGGCGGATGATCGTCCAAAGCGCAGGGGTGGACGAATCGGGCGGCGTTTTTACGCTTTCGGTGAACGCTTTTCTGGCGGACCGCCTGCAGATGAAAACGCAGGAGAACGCAAACGGCGATTTTTTCTGCAGCAGCGGCGCTTCCGTGACGGAGGCAGCCGGCCGGATCAGTCTGACGACAGGAAGAGAACCGTATTTCCCGCATAATCAGGCGGTCGTGATCGGGCAGGCGACCGCAGAAAAGGGGATCGGTGCAGCGTTGAGCTTTTTTACGGAATTTTACGAATGCAGAGGCACGGCGGCGCTTTATCTGGCGCAGAATACGGCAGAGGAGCTTCTGCGCGGCGCAGGGCAGAACGGAAGCATCCCGGCGCGGGAGCTTGCAGCGCTGAGCGAGGCGGGAAAACAGGCCGGGCGCGCAGTTTATACCGAGGTGTTTACCGCGGCCCGCTGCCTGACGGACGGCGAACGCGACTTCTGCGTTCCGATCCTGAGTCTGGAGCAGACCGGCGGCGGAGAAGCGCGGATCACGCTGAGCGGAACCGCGCTGTTTTCGGGCGAAAAGATGGTGGAAACACTGGACGAGCGCCAGACGCAGGGAGTGCTGATCGTTTCCGGAGCAGCAAAGAATATGAGCCTGAAGACGGAAGTTCCGGATGAGAAAACAGGCCGCATCAATGGAGTGCAGCTGGCGCTGGAAAACCTGCAGACAGCAGTCCGGTGCAGCGCGGAAAACGATTCGGTGCGCATCGCGCTGCAGGTTCGGTGCGACGCGCTGCCGACGGAGTGGAACCTTGCCGCGCAGGCGGTTTTGGACGAAACGGGAACGGCAGCGCTGGAAACGGCGTGTGAGCAGGAGCTGATGCAGCGGATCAGCGAAGCGCTCAGCGTTTGCGCGCGGCAGCACGGGTGCGATCCGTTCGGCTTTGGGCGCTGTCTGGCCCGGCAGGCTCCGGAATGGTGGCGCACTCACCGTCAGGATTGGAAAAAGCTGCTGCCGGACTGTGATTTTACCGTCGAAGTGTGCTGCCGGATCAAGGCCGGCGAAATGCAGTCCGCCGGGGCAACAGGGAAAAACTGATGGAGTTTTCGCAATTTTAAAAGAAAATTTTCGAATCCCCTTTAAAGTTTTTTTGAAAGCATGTATAATAAAACAATAAATATTCAACAGAGGGAGGGCTTGTTTTGCCGACGGAATTCAAGGTGTCGCTTGCGGAGATCCTGAAGGAGCTTGGATTTGAGGCGCTCTATATGCCGCAGAATCCGGATGAGGTGATGGTCACTTCGATGGAACTCAGCCGTCCCGGTCTGGAGCTGGCAGGTTTTTTTGATTATTACGACAATACGCGCATTGTGGTGTTCGGCCGCTCCGAAATGGCGTTCCTGCAGGAGATGGAGCCGGCGCGCCGCAATGAGATCATCGATGCGCTGTTTTCGCGCCATGCGCCGGCGGTACTCATCACGCGCGGACAGGAGCCGCCGGAAGTGCTGCTTTCCAGCTCAAAAAGATACGCGGTTCCGCTGCTGCGTACGCAGGAGGTCACCTCCAGCGCGATCATGCGCCTGACCTCGTTCCTGAATATAGAGCTTGCGCCGCGCGTGACTCGCCACGGCGTGCTGGTCGAGGTTTACGGCGAGGGGATCCTGATGACCGGAGACAGCGGCGTCGGCAAAAGCGAAACGGCGATCGAACTGGTCAAGCGCGGCCACCGGCTGATCGCTGACGATGCCGTGGAACTGAAGCGTGCTTCCGACAAAACGCTTGTGGGAAGCGCTCCGCCGAACATCCGCCATTTTATCGAGCTGCGTGGCGTCGGCATCATCAATGCTCGCAGGATCTTCGGTATGGGCGCCGTTAAACAGACGGAAAAGGTGGACATGATCGTTCAGCTGGAAAACTGGGACAGCACAAAGGTATACGACCGCATGGGAACGGCCAACGAATACGGCGATATTCTCGGCGTCCAGATCCCGCTGATCACGATCCCGGTCAAGCCGGGGCGCAACCTTGCCATTATCATCGAGGTTGCCGCAATGAACAATCGCCAGAAAAAACTGGGTTATAATGCTGCGCAGGAACTGCTCTCCAATCTTGGAATGGATGCCGAGGCAATGCCTCAAGAGCCGCGCGTTGTCCATAAGGATTGGGGCGGACATAAATTCTGAAATCATTGATTCGGAGGATCCCGAACAGAAAAGAGAAAGGATGAATCAACTGTTATGTATTACATCGGAGTCGATTTGGGAGGCACCAATTTTGCGGTCGGAATCTGTAATGAAAATTACGAGATCATTGCCCGCGGAGAAGGCAAAACGAATGCGCCGCGCCCCTGTGAGGAGCTTTGCGCCGATATGGCGGCGCTGATCAAAAAGGTGGTTGCGGACGCCGGCCTTTCGATGGACGAGATCCAATGGATCGGGATCGGTTCGCCCGGAGCGATCGACGCGAAAAACGGCGAAATCGTTTATGCCAACAACCTCGCTTATGTCCACGCGCCGATGGGCAGCGAGCTCAAGCGCCTGACCGGCAAGGACGTTTACATGGAAAATGACGCGAACGCGGCAGCTTACGGCGAAGCGGTTGCCGGCGCGGCAAAGGGCACGCAGGTTTCCGTTACCATCACGCTCGGCACCGGAGTCGGCGGCGGGATCATCATCGACGGCAAGGTGTTTTCCGGCTGGAACAGCTTCGGCGCGGAGCTGGGGCATATGGTGATCGTGAAGGACGGCCGCCAGTGCAGCTGCGGCCGCAAGGGCTGCTGGGAAGCTTACGCTTCGGTTTCCGGCCTGATCCATCAGACCAAAACGGCGATGATCGATCATTCGGATTCTGTTATGTGGGAAATCGTGGAGGGCGATATCCGGAAGGTCAACGGACGCACCGCTTTTGACGCAATGCGCCAGGGCGACCCGGTGGCAAAGGCCGTCTGCGATCAGTACATCGAGTACATCGCCTGCGGCGCGGCCAATGTGATCAACATTTTCCAGCCGGAGGTGCTTGTCTTCGGCGGCGGCATTTCCAAGGAGGGCGAAACGCTGCTGGCTCCGATGCGTCCGCTGATCCGGGAGTTCGACTATGCGCGCTTCGGCGGCAGACAGACCGAGATCGTTGCCGCGCAGCTCGGCCGTGACGCAGGCATCATCGGCGCTGCCTTCCTCGGCCGTTCCATGCAGTAAAATTTCCGTCCGAATTTTCAGAAGCTGCCGCGGGTCATCCTTTGCGGCAGCTTTTTTGGCAATTTTTCTGTGAAGATAGGCATCCGGACGGATTTATGATATAATTACTGCGTAATAATAATTATTCCGGCGCTGCAGGAAAAAGCCGGGCGCGGCTCGCGTCCGGTCTGCTTCTGCAGACCCGGGATTTAAGCCTGACCGCAGCAAAGGAGGAGCTTACATGACTTCCGGGCAGTTGAAACAGATCATTTCCGCCGCGAACGAGGAAGACTGTGCGGTGATGGAAAACGAACCGATGAGCCGCCATACGACCTTTCGGATCGGAGGCCCGGCGCGGCTGTTCCTCAGGGTGGGAACAGAGCGGGCGCTGTTTCGGCTGACAGCGCTTTGCCGTGAGCTGGATGCCGGTTTTTTTGTGCTCGGCAGCGGATCAAACCTGCTGGCGGCCGACGAGGGCTACAACGGCGTTGTGCTGCACCTTGCGCCGCCGGAATTCTGGCAGTGCAGGCGTGAGGGCAGCGAGATCACGGCCGGTGCGGCGATGCGGTTGGCAGCGCTGACCGACTTTGCCCGGGAACAGGGGCTTTCCGGCCTGGAGTTTGCCCATGGGATCCCCGGCTCGGTGGGCGGCGCGGCCTTTATGAACGCCGGAGCCTACGGCGGCGAAATGAAACAGGTCATTTTGTCCTGCCGCGCGCTGCTGCCGGACGGAACCGTGCAGACAATCGCAGGCGAATCGCTGCGGTTCGGTTACCGCACCAGTGTTTTTGCCGAAAACGGCGGGATCGTCCTTTCCGCGCGCTTTGCCCTGCGTCCGGACGCTCCGGAGGCTGTGGAGGAACGGATGCGCGATTACCTCAGCCGTCGGCGCAGCAAGCAGCCGCTGGAATATCCGAGCGCCGGCAGCGTTTTCAAGCGGCCGGAAGGATATTTTGCCGGAGCGCTGATCGAACAGTGCGGGCTGAAGGGCGTTTCGGTCGGCGGGGCGCAGGTCAGCGAAAAACATGCGGGATTTATTATCAACCGGGGAGGGGCAACCTGCGCCGACGTATGCGCGCTGGTGGAAAAAATTCAGCAGACGGTTCTGCGGGAAACGGGCGTTTCGCTGGAATGTGAAATCCGCCGGCTGGGAGGATAAACGGCTTTGACCCGTAAGCGCCATTGCAGAAGGAATGAGTCAGGATGGAATTTTTAATTGTTACAGGGGTTTCCGGCGCAGGAAAAACGCAGGCGGCACATGCGTTGGAGGATATCGGTTTTTATTGCGTGGATAATATTCCGCCGTCGCTGCTGGGCGCGTTTTACGGCGTATGTACCCACGCCGGAGAAGAACACGGCAAGGTCGCCGTTGTGATCGATGTGCGCGGCGGAAAGGATTTTGAAACGCTTTCCGGAGAGCTGGAGCAGCTGGGAGATCAGAAATGCCGCATCCTGTTTCTGGATGCGGCCGACGATGTGCTGCTGAACCGATACCGTTTTACCCGCCGCCGCCATCCGCTGATCGATGAGGCCAACGGTTCGCTGGAACAGGCGATCGCAATGGAACGCCGGCGTCTTTTTTTTCTGCGTGAGCGGGCGGACTATCTGATCGATACGTCGCTGCTTTCCGGTGCGCAACTGAAGGAGCGTCTGGCGGCGATGTTCCTTGGGGACGCAGGCAAGGCGCTTTCGGTGCACTGCATGTCGTTCGGCTATAAATACGGCGTGCCGCCGGAAGCGGATCTGGTGTTTGACGTGCGCTGCCTGCCGAACCCCTATTACATCCCGGAACTGAAACATAAAACGGGGCTGGACAGCGAAGTGCGCGAGTATGTCATGCAATGGGACTCCTCGCGCGAGCTGGCGGACAGGCTGACCGGGCTGATCGATTTTCTGCTTCCGCTTTATACGAAGGAAGGAAAAAGCCACCTGACGGTAGCGCTTGGCTGTACGGGCGGAAAGCACCGTTCCGTCACATTTGCGCGGCTTTTGTGTGAACATCTGCAGCAGCGGGGAGAGCGGGTCAGCATTTCGCACCGCGATCTTACCAAATAAGAAAAACGGAGCAATTTCCGGACAAGCCGGAAGAAAGGGGTGTCTGAAATGACGTTTTCTGCGGATGTCCGCAGCGAGCTTTGCGCGATCGAATCCGCTGCCTGCTGCCGGAAAGCGGAATGCTACTGGATGCTGCTGTTCGGACGGTCGTTTTCGATCGGCGGAATTTCGCTCCAGACAGAAAGCGGAACGGTGGCGCAGCGCGCAGCCTCGCTGCTTGCGCTGGAAACAGGCACCTTTGCCGAGCTGCGGGCGCCGCTGACACAGCGCGGCCACGGCAGGGTATATACCGTGACGGTCGATGAGGGGGTTAAGCCGTCGGTGCTGGCGCATTTCGGGCATACGGGCAGGGAATCCAGCCTGAAGATCAATCTGGCCAACCTCGAAAATGATTGCTGCACCGCGGCGTTTCTGCGCGGGGCGTTTCTGTCCTGCGGCACCGTTTCAGATCCGCTGAAGGGGTATCATCTGGAATTTTCCGTTCCGCGGGTCAATCTGCTGCGTTCGCTGGAGGATCTGCTGCGTCAGCTGCCGTTTGGGCTGCACCCCGGTTTTTCGCACAGGGGAACGGTTCCGGTGGTTTACTTTAAAAACAGTGAGGAAATTGCCGATCTGCTTACTTATCTGGGCGCGATGAACAGCGCAATGAAGCTGATGCAGGCAAAAATGCTCAAGGAAGTTCGCGCCGACGCCAACCGGCGCACCAATTTTGATACCGCCAATATTGATAAGACCGTCAATGCCGCCACGCAGCAGATCGAAGCGATCCGCAGACTGCAGGAAAGCGGTGCGCTCGGCGCCCTGCCGGAAGAGCTGCGCGAGCTTGCGGCGATCCGTGTGGAAAACCCGGAGCTTTCCCTGCGGGAGCTTGGCGGGCTGCTGCATCCGCCGCTGACGCGCTCCGGCGTCAACCACCGGCTGGCGCGGCTGATCAGGCTGGCAGAAGAAGGAACGGATGCAGGCGGCGCCGGAGAATAAATAAGAAGCCTGATGCCATTCGGAGGAACGGGAGGATTTTTGACCATGAGCGGATTTGTCCATCTGCACGTTCACAGTGAATACAGCCTGCTTGACGGTGCCTGCCGGATCTCAAAGCTGGCGGAAACCGCTGCTGCCCGCGGGCAGACCGCCTGCGCGATCACCGATCACGGCGTGATGTACGGCGTGATCGATTTTTACCGCGCGGCAAAAAAGTGCGGGATCAAACCGATCATCGGCTGCGAGGTTTACTGCGCGGCGCGCACCCGTTTTGACCGCGACGGCGGCGCCGACCGGGAACACAACCATCTGGTGCTGCTGTGTGAAAACAACAGGGGCTATGAAAACCTGTGCAAAATGGTGTCGCTGGCGTGGACGGAAGGATTTTACGGCAAACCGCGCGTCGACTGGGAGCTGCTGGAACAGTATCATGAAGGGCTGATCGCGCTTTCGGCCTGCCTGGCGGGCAGAATTCCGCAGGAGCTGCTGCGCGGCGATTATGAGGAAGCAAAGCGTTCCGCGCTGCGTTATCAGCAGATCTTCGGGAAAGAGAATTTTTTCCTTGAGCTGCAGGATCACGGCATAGAGGAGCAGAAGCGCGTCGCGCCGCTGATCCTGAAGCTTGCGCAGGAAACGGGCATCCCGCTGGTCGTCACCAATGACGCGCATTATCTGGAACGCGAGGACAGCAAAATGCACCATGTGCTGCTCTGTATCCAGACTAACCACACGGTCAATGATGACGACACCATGGAGTTCGGGTCGGACGAATTCTATCTGAAAAGCGAAGAGGAGATGCGCGCACTGTTTCCCGCCGTACCGGAGGCAGCCGACAATACCGTAAAAATTGCCGAGCGCTGCAACGTGGAGTTTGAATTCGGCCGGATCAAGCTGCCGCATTTTGATGTGCCGAACGGGCAGGATCATGCCGAATACTTCCGGGAACAGTGTTATGCGGGGCTTTACCGGATCTACGGCCCGAATCCGCCGCAGAGCCATATCGACCGGCTGGAATACGAGCTGAAAACCATAGAGCGCATGGGCTATGTCGATTATTACCTGATCGTGCATGACTATGTGGCGTACGCAAAATCGGTCGGGATCCCGGTCGGGCCGGGGCGCGGCTCCGGTGCGGCCTCCATCGCGGCATACTGCATCGGCATCACCGGAATCGATCCGATGAAATACGATCTTCTGTTTGAGCGGTTTCTCAATCCGGAACGCGTCAGTATGCCGGATTTTGACGTCGACTTCTGCTATGAACGGCGGCAGGAGGTGATCGATTATGTGGTGCGCAAATACGGTGCGGATCATGTGGCACAGATCATTACCTTCGGCACCATGGCGGCCAGAGGCGCCATCCGCGACGTGGGCCGTGCGCTGGGGATGCCGTATGCGCGCGTGGACGCCGTGGCAAAGCTGGTGCCGATGGAGCTGAATATCACGCTGCAGAAGGCGCTCGATCTTTCTGCCGAGCTGCGCAGCTTTTACGGAAACGATCCGGAGATCCGCGAGCTGATCGATATGGCACGCAAGCTGGAAGGAATGCCGCGCCACGCCTCCAAGCACGCGGCCGGCGTCGTCATTACCGAACGGCCGGTCATGGACTATGTGCCGCTTTCCAAGAACGATGAATCCATTGTGACGCAGTTCCCGATGACGACGCTGGAGGAGTTGGGGCTGCTCAAGATGGATTTTCTCGGTCTGCGCACCCTGACGGTAATCAGCGACGCCGAGCGCATGATCCGCCGCAGCGAACCGGATTTTGCTGCGGACAGAATTCCGGAAGACGATCCGGCTGTTTTCAAAATGATGTCCGAAGGCACCACCGAAGGCGTCTTCCAGTTTGAATCGGCCGGTATGCGCAATGTGCTGATGCAGCTCGGACCGGAGGGCTTGGAGGATCTGATCGCCGTCGTGTCGCTGTATCGTCCCGGGCCGATGGATTCGATCCCGCGCTATGTGCAGAACCGGCATCATCCCGAAATGGTGACTTATCTGCATCCCATGCTGGAACCGATCCTGAAGGTCACCTACGGCTGCATGGTCTATCAGGAGCAGATTATGCAGATCTTCCGCGATCTGGCGGGCTATTCGCTCGGCCGGGCTGATATTGTCAGGCGCGCAATGGCGAAAAAGAAAAAGGACGTAATGGAACGCGAACGGTACATTTTTGTCCACGGACTGGAGGAAAACGGAAGGTCCGTTGTGGAAGGCTGCCTGAAGCGCGGCGTGGATGAAGCAAGCGCCATGAAGATCGTGGGGGAAATGGAAAACTTCGCTTCCTATGCGTTCAATAAACCGCATGCTGCGGCCTACGCCTATGTTTCGTACCAGACGGCGTACCTGAAGGTGCATTATCCGCGCGAATTCATGGCGGCGCTGCTGACCAGCGTGCTCGATGATACCAACAAGGTGGTGGAGTATATCACCGAATGCCAGCGCCTCGGGATCCCGGTTCTTCCGCCGGATGTGAACGAAAGCGACGCCGGTTTTACGGTCAGCGGAGAAAAGATCCGCTTCGGGCTGCTGGCCGCAAAAAATCTGGGAAGAAGCTTTGTCCGCCAGATCGTGGAGGAACGGAAAAAGCGTCCGTTTGCTTCGTTTTATGATTTCTGCAGCCGGATGTACGGCGGAGACCTGAACCGCCGCGCGCTGGAAAGCCTGATCAAATGCGGTGCGCTGGACGGTCTCGGCAGCAACCGCCGGCAGATGCTGACTGCGGCCGACGCGGTGCTCAACGATCTGGACGATGCCCGCCGGCGCAATCTGGAAGGGCAGATCAGCCTGTTCGGGAGTATGGGGGGCGAGCCGGAGAAGGATTCGTTTGTCATGCCGCAGGTGAATGAATTCACGATGCCGGAGCTGCTGGGCATGGAAAAGGATATTACGGGAATGTACCTTTCCGGCCATCCGATGATGGAATACCGCGATGCGGCAGCAGAGATCGGCGCGGCGGCGATCGGTGAGATCGTGCAGAGCGCAAAGGAGGAAAATTCTCTCTATCACGACGGCGACCGCGTGACGCTGCTCTGTATTGTGTCGGCGCTGAAAACAAAGGTGACCAAAAGCAGCGCGACCATGGCGTTTGTAACGGTGGAGGATCTTTCCGGCGCGATCGAAATGCTCGTTTTTCCAAAAACGCTGCAGGAATCCTCGGCGCTGCTGCAGGAAACGCGCGTGGTCGAAATTCAGGGCAGGGTGAGTCTGCGCGAGGATGAGGATGCCAAGATCGTGTGTGAAAAGGTACTTCCGCCACCCGATAAAAATGTTGCGCAGACAGGTAATTTTGTTGCATACGATCCGCCGCCGGCTCCGGCAAAGGAGAGACCGGCACAGGCGGTTCCGCCCGCAGCGCAGCCGCACAGTGAACGGTTCGGCCTTTATCTGCGTATTTCGGCGCTCGACGGGGAACAATATGAGAAAGCCCGCAATTTGCTGGAGATTTTTGACGGACAGACGCCGGTTTATTTTTACCTCACCGGACAAAAAAAGCTGGTGCTGGCGCCGAGAACGCTGTGGGTGATGCTGAACGATCCAATGATCTCCGAACTGAAACGCGTGTTGGGTGAAAAAAATGTTGCCATAAAGGATTAGCATTTTTGTTGCTTTTGTCGATTTCACAGAAAGAAGAGCGATTTTGCGGAAACTTGCTTGCCAAGCCGCAGAATAGCCATTATAATGTTTGTTGGGAATTTAACAACAGGAGGCTTGTTCTCATGGGAGTGAAGAAAATCGGAGTACTGACGAGCGGCGGAGATGCTCCGGGGATGAATGCCGCGATCCGTTCGGTCACCCGTTCTGCGATCGCCGCCGGCATTGAGGTGCTCGGCGTATACAGAGGATACAACGGTTTGCTGCATAAGGACGTTGTCAAAATGGATCTGCGCAGCGTGTCAAATATTATTCAGCTGGGCGGAACCATGCTTTATACTGCCCGCAGCCCGGAATTCAATACGCCCGAGGGCGTCAAGAAGGCCGCGGCAAACTGCCGGGAACTGGGGATCGACGGCCTGGTCGTCATCGGCGGAGACGGTTCCTACCGCGGCGCGCGCGATCTTTGCGCGGAAGGAATCCATTGCGTCGGTCTGCCGGGTACGATCGACAACGATATTTCCAGTACGGAATATACCATCGGCTATGATACCGCAATGAACACCGCGGTTGAGATGGTCGATAAGATTCGTGATACCTCCCAGTCTCACGACCGCTGCACGGTAGTCGAGGTGATGGGCCGTCATGCCGGTCATATTGCGCTGAATGTCGGTATTGCGGTCGGAGCGACGGCGATCCTTGTGCCGGAAGAGCCGTTTGATCTGGATCGGGAAGTCGTCGAGCCGATGAAGCGTTCCCAGGCGACCGGAAAGCAGCATTTTATCATTGTGGTCGCCGAGGGCGTCGGCCATGTGGATGAGATCGTTGCAGAAATTCAGAAAAAAACCGGCGTCGAAACGCGCGGCTGCATTCTCGGCCACGTGCAGCGCGGCGGTTCTCCCTCGCTGCGTGACCGTGTTGTGGCCAGCGAAATGGGCTATTACGCGGTGCAGCTGCTGAAAGAAGGCAAAAGCAACCGCATTGTCGGCATGAAGGACGGCCGTATCTACGATTGCGATATTACCGAGGGCCTTGCAATGAAAAAAACGGTGGATAAAAATCTGCTGAATATTGCCCGTGTGATTTCGATCTGATCTTTTCAGCGTGTTCGCCGGCCTGCCGTTGAAGCGGGCCGGTGTTTTTTATGGTTTTTGCAGACTGAAATATACGTTTTTTTGAATATATAACCGGCATATTTCGCCTGAAATCGAGATTTTTTGATTTTTTTAATGAATAATATTCTATATTCTGCAAATTGTTCAATGCGGGACGACATTCAAAAAATTTTTTTAACAAAATGAATAAAAACGGGTTGACAAGTATTGAGCAGTGAGGTATGATTGAACAGTAGTCAGAACTGGTTTGAGGTGATCGGCAGGTGCTCGGTTCTGCACAGGAATCTTTTTCTGATGCTGCCAGGCTGGCAGAACTGGCCAGGCAGGGGGACGGCGACGCGTTTGCCCAGTTGTTTCTTTCGCTGCTGCCGCTGATCGGCGGCAAGGTTTCGCGTCTGGCGCCCCGGCTGCACGGCGATCGGGACGACCTGCTTCAGGAAGGCGCAATCGGTTTGATGGATGCAGTCGCGCATTATGATCCCGCAAGCGGAACGCCGTTTCAGGCGTATGCTTCGGTTTGTATTGAGCACAGGATCCTTTCGGCGCTGCGCGCGCAGGGCCGGCAAAAAAATCTTCCGCTCAACGAGTCTGTTCCGCTGGATGATCTCGAAGATTCTTCTGCGTTCCCTTCTGCAGACCCTGAGAATGTGTTCCTTGGGCGTGAGCGGCTGCGGCATGTGCTGCAGGCAGTGCAGACGCACCTTTCGCCGATGGAACGGCAGGTGCTGGAAGGTTATCTTGGCGGCCGATCCTATCGGGAAGTTGCTTCCCGTTTGGGGCTGACAGAAAAGTCGGTTGATAACGCTCTGCAGCGGATCCGCCGCAAATTGGGCCGTGCGGTTTCGCCCGAATAATTTTATCAGTCGACAGGCGGCGCAAAAGCCGTTTGCAATAAATATGCCCCTCGGGTCGAGCGTTGTTCAAAGCAATGAGGGCGGTTCAATTCCGCCTGCGGGCAAATATCTTATTAACCAAAGCGAGGTAAAACAAATGTACGAAGACAAAACTCTCACATGCAAAGAGTGCGGCAAGGAATTCGTCTTTACCGCCGGCGAGCAGGAATTCTATGCTTCCAAGGGCTTTGTAAACGAGCCCCAGAGATGCAAAGCCTGCCGCGACGCCCGCAAGAACGCCGGCAGACCGGAGCGCGAGATGTACACAGCGATCTGCGCTTCCTGCGGCAAAGAAGCCAAGGTTCCTTTCAAACCGCGCGAGGATCGTCCGGTCTATTGCAGCGAGTGCTTTGCAAAGATGAGAGAGGAATAAGGTTCAAGCTCTGATCCATTGCTTTGAAAAAAAGTTGAATCGTGCTGAAATGCCCCAAAGGCTTGCCTTTGGGGCATTTTTGTACCTGTTGGCGCGCGTGTGCGTCTGCCGGCGGATTTTCTCTTGACAGCGGGGCGAAACAGGGTTATACTTTCTAAATGCAAACGATTTGCATTTAGAAACGGGCGGCAGGAAATCCGTCGTAAGCGGTTTTCTGCCGACGGGGAACGGATTTGTACAGGCCGAAAGGATGATTCAGAGGATGAAATATAAAACGGCGGTTGTGGTGGTTTCGCTGGCGCTGGCCTCCACGGTGCTGATCGGCGCCGCGCGCGGGCTGAGCAGACGCAGCGAACAGCAAAAGCAGCAGGCGGTCGCTTCGTTTTACCCGGTTTATATTGCCGCAATGAATGTGGCGGAGGGCGCCGCCGATGTGAATGTTGTCAACCTGACGCAGCCGCAGACGGGGTGTCTGCATGATTTTACGCTGCGGCCGCAGGATATGATCACGCTGGAGGGCGCGTCGCTGTTTCTGACCAACGGAGCCGGGATGGAAAGCTTTCTGGAGGATGTGGTGCAGTCGCTGCCGGAGCTGCCGGTGACGGACAGCAGCAGCGGGATCTCATTGCTGCACACGGAGGAATCGCTTCACGTCGGCGATGAGCATGAGGAGGAAGGAGAAGAGAACGCACATATCTGGATGAGTCCACGGCGCTATGAACAGCAGGTCAGGAATATCTGCGCGGGGCTTTCGGAACAATTTCCGCAGGATGCGGCGCTTTTTGAAGAGAATACCGAAAAATATCTTGCGAAGGTGGAAGCGCTGCGCAGCGAGATGGCAGAAGCGCTTTCCGGCGCAAAGGGGATGCGCGTCATTCTGTTTCATGATTCGTTTGCCTATTTTGCCGAGGAATTCGGAATGGAAATCGCCGCAGCGATCCCCATTGAGGCGGATACGGCGCTGAGCGCCGGAGAAATTGCCCAGATCGTTGCAAAGATCAAAGCGACCGGTATCCGCGTTTTGTTTGCCGAAGAACAGTATTCCACCGAGCTTGCAGACGCGATCGCGCGCGAAACGGAAGCAAAGGTCTATCTGCTGGACACCGGCGTCAGCGGCGAGGATTCTCCGGACGCTTATCTGAATGCGATGAGGAAGAATATGGAAACGGTGCAGCGGGCATTGCAGGAGAATGCCGCGGCAAAGGAGTGAGACGATGCTGAACAGAAAAACGGCTCCGGATTCCGGTGCACACCGCGCTCCCTGCGGCCTGCACTGCATCCGCGTGAAGAATATCGGTGTTGCGGCCGGCGGAAAGGCGCTGCTGCAGAATGTGAGCCTGCATTGCCACTGCGGGGAACTGACGGTGCTGATCGGGCGGAACGGCGCGGGAAAATCGACGCTGCTCAAAGCGATCCTCGGGGAGATCGCACACACGGGAACCGTGGAATTCCGGGATCATGAAAATGGGGCGATCCGGAACATGCGGATCGGTTATGTTCCGCAGAGCATCGGGATCGACCGGAACTCCCCGGCAAGCGTGTTCGACCTGTTTGCATCGCTGATTTCGGACCGGCCGGTTTTTCTGGGCGGCGGAAAAAGGCTGCGCGAGCAGATCTGCCGCCAGCTTGCGGTGTTTCAGGCGGAATCACTGCTGGACCGCCGCGTGGGCAGCCTTTCCGGCGGAGAGCTGCAGCGGGTGATGCTTTCCGTTGCAACCTACCCGACTCCCGACCTTCTCGTTCTGGATGAACCCGTTTCCGGCATTGACGAAAACGGCCTGCAGCTGTTTTATTCCACCGTAGAGCAGCTGAAAAAGCAGTATGATATGGCGATCATTCTGGTGTCGCACGATCTGAATTATGTGGCCCGCTGCGCCGATCAAGTGATTCTGCTGGACACGACCGTCCGCGCGCACGGAAAACCGGCCGAGGTTTTTTCAAGCAGCGAATTCCGCAGTATTTTCGGCAACTTTGTTTTTGAAGTTCCTGCTGTGCAGGAAAATTGCCGGTGAGGCCGGTTTGTGTTTTTTTCGAACATCAGGAAAGGATGAGTTGTCGAAGCGATGGAAGCTGTTTATCATATTCTGGAAATCCTGATTCCGGCCGATTGGATCACCTATGACTTTATGAAAAATGCGCTGCTGGCGATCCTGATGATCGCGCCGCTGTTCGGGCTGCTTGGCACGATGGTGGTCAACAACGGCATGGCTTTTTTTTCGGATGCGCTGGGGCATTCCGCCCTGTGCGGGATCGCCATCGGCGTTCTTTGCGGCGCCGCCGATACCACTCCGGCGATGGTGCTGTTTGCCGTGCTGTTTGCGCTTGCCCTGAATAAGATCAAACATTCAGGCATTTCGTCGCCCGACACGATCATCAGCGTCTTTGCCTCGCTCGGCGTTGCGATCGGTCTGGCGGTTCTTTCCGGCAGCGGAGATTTTTCAAAGTATTCCGGTTTGCTCGTCGGCGATATTCTCAGTATCCGCCCGCAGGAGCTGCTTCTGCTGCTGATCGTCCTGTGCGTTACGGTTCTGTTCTGGTTTTTGGGCTTCAACCGGCTGCATGCGGTCAGCATCAACCGTCCGCTGGCAAGAACCCGCGGGATCCCGGTCGATCTGGTGGACAACGTTTTTGCCGTGCTGATCGCCGTGATCGTCACCATTTCGATCAAATGGGTCGGTCTGCTGATCATCAACGCGATGCTGATCCTGCCGGCGGCGTCTTCCCGCAATATTTCTTCCAACATGCGGGAATATCATCTGTATTCGCTGTTGTTTTCGTTCTTTTCCGGTCTGACAGGGCTGATCGTTTCGTATTATGCCAATATCCCTTCCGGCCCGATGATCGTGATCCTGGCTTCGGCGGTCTTTTTTGTCACCTATCTGTTTCAGAACAAGGCCCGCGACTGAGCTTCGG
>JAQXJH010000131.1 GCA_029008595.1 Bacillota bacterium | reverse complement strand
TAATTCCATCCCACAGCAAGAACATTGCAGCGTAGAGATTATCAGAGCGCCCTTGCAACCGGGGCATTTTGAAATCAGTTTTGCCATACAATCACCTCTACCCATAATATAATATTAGATTTCGCGATTGTCAATATAGATTTTAATATAATTAAGCTCTAATTTGAATCAGGAATCGTACTAATATCCATTAAGCACAGGCAAAAAAAGCGATGCTCAGTCAGTAAACCAAGCATCGCTCATTTTGTTGTTGCCAACCCCGTCTGACAGATTCCATAAAAAGCTAAGCGGTTCCTTAACTGTCTTATGAGAACCCGCCATTTGGGCGGCCATTTTTCTTGTGACAGCCGCATGCATCATTCTTTCCTTTGAGGGCAGCGAAAGTCTCCGGTTTTCCCGTGGTTCTCTTCTGGTTCTGCTCGCCTGTGTCTGCTGGGGATTTGAAAACAACTGCACCCGAAGGATCTCCGGCAGCGACGCTCTTCAGATCGTCGTGATCAAGGGCATCGGCTCCGTGCTTGGTTCATTGGGAATCGCCCTTCTGCTGCGGGAACCTTTTCCGCCGGCGCTCTGTATCATAGCGGCGCTGCTGCTGGGGTTCGTCGCCTACGGGCTGAGCATTTTCTGCTATATCCGCGCGCAGCGAACGCTCGGCGCCGCAAAAACAAGCACTCATTACGCTATTGCACCGTTTATCGGTACAACGCTTTCTCTGATCATGTTCCGGCAGATGCCGGGAGCTGCCTTTCTGACCGGGCTGGCCTTCATGCTTGCCGGAACATATCTTGCGGTTCGCGATGAATCCGCCGGTTGAAAAGAGCCGCCGTTCGGAAAACGGATTCCGGACGGCGGCTTTTCTTCTGTTGATTCATCCGGGTTCAGCGGTCATCTCCGTCCGCTGCAGGCTGCGACCCGACCGGCTCCCGTTTTATTCCGGATCCCCGCAGAAAGGGCAGGATGATCTGATACGCGCTGCACAGGTCCTCAAACGACATCCGGCAGTTAGCCGGACTGGTGGATGGCAGTGCAGCTGCCGGCAGGTGCGTTTGCGGCAGACACATCTTTTGATAAAGACGGAACGCCGCTGCACCCGTTGTAAACACGGCCTGTATGTCGGTCTTCGCCAGAAGAGCCGCAATATCATTCGGAACTGGATTACGGATCGAGGAATCGGCAGCGCCGCAGATCTCACAGGAGGCAAGCACATCCCACAGCGCGATTCCGCTGCGCAAAGCAAAATTTCTGCGCTCCTGCGTCCTCTGCGGTACCGGTTCCCCGAGCAGCGCCGCCATCACCCGCCAGAAACGGTTCTGCGGATGTGCATAGTAAAAACCCTGTTCCCGTGATTTCGGCGACGGCATGGTGCCAAGGATCAGCACCCGGCTGCCGGCGTTCCAGACGGGTGCGATCGGATGGCAGACCGTCTGCCGTTCTGCCGCCTGTTCAGCCATGCAGGCAACCATTCCTTTCCGGCAGATTCTTCGACCGCTCTGACCGGCCGTCTTCAGTCTTTTTTGTATTTCATCTCAATATATTGCTGCAGCAGGGAAACCGTATCCTCTGCGGCAAGCTTGCTGGTATCCACCGCAAGGTCGTAATTATCAACTTTTCCCCACTTGCGGTTGGCATAATAATTATAATAATTGGCACGACGCTTATCGATCCGCAGAACAGCCGATTCCGATTTTTCCGGAGCGAGACCGTATTCCGCAACGGCACGCCTGATCCGCACCGGCAGCGGCGCATAAAGGAAAAGATTCGTCGTATTCTCCCGGCCCTCCAGCACATAATCCGCACAGCGGCCGACAAACACAGCCGATTCCTTTGCCGCCAGCGAACGGATCAGGTCGGACTGGATCAGAAACACCTTGTCGCTGATCGGCATATCCGGCACGCCGACGCCCTGACCTCCCATGCCATAGGTACCCATAACGAGGGAATAAAGCAAGCTGTTTGGCGTTTTTTCCTCTGCTTCTTCGAAAATTTCCTCTGCAAAACCGCTTTCTTTGGCGGCAAGCACGATCAATTCCTTGTCATAATAAGCGATCCCCAGCCGCTGCGCAAGCTCTTTGGCGATCACTCTGCCTCCGCTCCCATACTGGCGGCTCACGGTAATAATCATTTTTTTCACTGCGACCATTTCCTTTCTTCCCACAGAAGCGATTTTGCCTCTGCAAAAACATTGGAGGCAGGCAACACCTCAGGCTCTGTTCCGGCCAAACGAAGGCGGGAAAGACGCTCTTCGCCAATGGAACATATTTATATTGTAGTATAATATGCCATAATAGTCAACAGATATGGCAAAAAATCTGTTAAATATCCGAAATATTTTTCCATATCAACCGAAAACGGCGGGTAACAGGGTCGCGGCGGGTTTCATCCGCCAGAACCATCCGTTCCCCGTAACCGTACAGCAGCGCAGCGCCTTTTCGCCCCTGCGGCAGGCCGAGCTGTGCTTTGGCGGCAGCGGCACAAGGCTCCAGCCGGGGATCACGGCGTTTCAGCAGCGCAGGCAGCTTCCCGCCGGGAACCGACGCCAGACGGTCGCAGGCCAGAACGTCACGCAGCTTTTCCGGTTCCACGCCGCGCCGGAGCACCGCCCAGTTCCACAGCATTTCCGTATAAGCGTCCAGCGAAATTCCCGCGGGAACCGGTGCCGAAGCCTGACCGAACCGGCAAAACAGCTCGAACGGACGCATTCCCGTCGCCTTGATCAGATAACAGACGGTAAAGCGGAAACGCCCGCTGTTGGAAAGCCGTTCCAGCGCATCCTCCGCATTGTGCAGCAGACAAAGCTCCTCCGGAAGAAGCCACCGCGTTGCGGTTACCTCATACGGCGGATTCGGATCCCATGCAAAACCAAATTCTTCCGCCTGATCGCGCAGCCGGGAACCGTAAATCAGCTTTAAAAAACCCAGCTGCAGCTGATCGGCATGTAAAGCATACGCTTCGTTAAAGCTTTGCGCAAAACGTTCCAGCCCTTCGTAGGGCAGTCCTGCGATCAGGTCGATATGAACGTGCAGTCTGCGGCAGCGGATCAGCCGTGTCAGATTCTGTTTCAGACGGACCGGATCGGTATGCCGGCTGACCGCGCGCAGTGTTTCCGGGCAAAAGCTCTGCAGGCCCGCTTCGATCTGAAACAGCCCGGCAGGCGCATGCTCCAGCAGCACGAGCGTCTCTTCATCAAACAGATCTGCTCCCACCTCAAAATGGAAGCAGACGTTTTCCGGGAAAGCTTTTCCCCACTGTTCGACCAGAAATCGCAGCAATTCTTTCGTTCTGCCGCGGTCGCAATTAAAGGTTCGGTCGATCAGCTTGACGGTCTGTGCGCCGGAATTTGCCATGCGCAGCAGCTCCCGTTTGGCGTAGTCCAACGGAAAAAAGCGAACGGGATCGCACTGCCCTGAAAGGCAGAATGCGCAGGAAAACGGACATCCGCGCGACGTTTCCAGATAAGCGATCCGACCGCCGAGATGCGCGGCATACGCCTCTGTATCCGGCGCAGGAGGCAGTTCCTTTGGACGGTAGATCCCCGAAAAAGCAATCGTTTCATTTTCCCTGCGGCAAAGGCCGGGAACCTGCTGAAGATCTTCCCCATTTTGCAGCGCATCCAGCAGAAGGGCAAACGGCTTTTCTCCTTCGCCCGCCAGCACATAATCCGCTTCGGGAAGGCCGCGCAGGGTCTGCTCTGCACAGAAGGAAACCTCCGGCCCGCCGAGCACGATCACACATTGCGGCCTTTTTGCCCGCAGCTCTTTCACCAGCCGGCGTACAACGGTAATATTCCAGATATAACAGCAGAATCCGAATACATCCGCCGGTTCTCTGCACAGCCTTTCCATCCACACGCCGGACGGCTCGTTAACGGTTCCTTCGACGATGCTGAGCTGATGCTGCACCGTTGAAAAAGCACGCACGCCTGCCAACAGGCACCAGGGCGCCGGAGAAGAATGAACATATTTTGAATTGACCGAACAGATTGCCGCCCGCATGAAATCTACTCCTCTTCATCTTTGTGATACCCGTTCCAAACGATCTTATTATCGCGCATTTTTGCACGAATAGCAACCGCATCAGCCGGAAATGCTAAAGCCGAACGAAGATTTGCCGCGGTTGCGGAAAGGAGCAGAACGATGGATCCAAAACAGCTTGACCGGGAAACACGGGACTATTTTTATTCTCTGCCGCCAATGGTGCAGGAAGATCTGATGCAGAGCAGCCTGCAGTTCTCCAGCAAAGCAGAGCTGCAGCATTTTGCGGAACAGCTGCTGAAACGCGGCCGCTGAACTGCAGGCTGACGCATCCGGTCAAAATCACCGGCAAAACCGGAGAACCAAACAAAAAATCTCGCTGCCGGTGCAGCACCGGCAGCGAGGTACATCATTGCCATCCGTTTCCGCTTTCTGTCGTACCGGTCTCGTTGACCACCGAAGCGGAAGCCCACTCGGTCGCTGCGCTGGCAACGATCCTCTGGGCTGCGGGGTTATCGATAAATTTGCAGCCGGTCAGCGTTACCACTGCGCCTCCGTTTGCAGAGATGATCTGTGACTTGTCCTCATAGCTGTTGCCGCTGAAGGTACAGCCGGAAAAGCTGGCGCTGCCGCGGAAGAGCGTGACACCGCCGGAAGAGCAGTCGCGGATGATGGTATTGACCACCTCAAGTCCGTCGCCGGCGGAATAGATGCCGATAACACCGCAGCCGTAGATATCGCAGTTATAAATCTTTACGTCGGTTCCGTAGCTGCAGATAACGCCTTCCGTACAGAAGGACTTGACGTCGGTGCTATGCCCCATCGTCAGCCCGCAGAGCTGAACGTTTTTGCTGCCGTCGATATAGATGATCAGCTCATCGCTGCTCTGTACGACGATCTCGGTATTGCCCGTACCGACGATCGAAAGATTTTCCACGCCGTTGAGGAAAATAGGATTATCCCCGATATCATAAACTCCATCGTACAGGCGAAGCTCGGTATTCGAGAGATTCGGCAGGTTATCAAAATCAACCAGCTCGAGCAGATGGGCAGCGTCACGCACCTCGATGACGCTGCGGGCAATGCCGTCGTCCGGCAGAGCAGGTGCCTCGCCGCTGCCGGTTATCTCATCGAGCAGCTCGGAAAGCGACTCGTCGCCGGTATTCTGGATACCCTGCTCCAGCGTTTCGATGGCAGCCGGTTCGTCCCCCTTCTCCTTCAGAAGGTTGGCCAGCTGCTCGTAAAAGGTGGGATCATCAGGAATTTTCTCTATCATTTGCTCCAGCAGCTCCTGCAGACGCTCCCGGTCCCCTATCTGCTCATAAAGCCCGATCAGCTGCTTGAGCAGGTCGGTATCATCGGGGGACAGCTCGAACGCCTTCTCAAAATCAAGCGCCGCGTTCTGCAGGTCGCCGTCAAGCCGATACGCTTCGCCGCGCCCGATATAGGCTTCTGCGCGTTTGGGATCAATTTCGATTGCGGCAGTAAAGGCGAGGATGGCTTCCTCGTAATTGCCCTCGGATAAATACCGCGCACCTAAATCGTACTGTTCCTGCTACGTTGGTGTTTTTTCGCCGCAGGCTGCAAGACCCGAAAGAAGGACGAAAACGAGTAAAAAGCTGACAAGGCGTTTCATGTGATTGGTCCCCTTCAGCAGCAGCCAATTACGCATCATTGACCCGCATTTTAATTTTAACAAATCAATCATATCACAGATTTTTCGTTGATACAATGGAAACCTGATCGTTATTTTGCCCGAATGTCTTTCCTTTTTACCCACCATCCTGCAGCATCCCGGAATCCGTTGCGCTGCATGAATGGCCTGATGATATAGTGAAGTCCAATGCCTCCGGTCACATGCGCTGTGCCTTTCGTCCGGTTTTCTTCTTCCAATCGGCGAATGATTTCGGCGTACAGTTCCTTTTCTAATTTCCACCACGCATCGTGTTCGGCTATGATCCTGGCATTCGTCTCCTCGTCGTTGTCAGGAGCATCGATATCGTAACCGATCCGGGTTGATTTGGCTGCGACGGCTGCCATAACGGCTGCCACCTCATGATCGGCTTTATGATGTGCCAGAAAATCCCGGATCATATCCGGCGTCCAGTCTTTCAAGCGTATTCCCCCTATAAATTCAAATCAAACGCACATTCATCTGTGGTATTTGTTAGCTCTGCCCATCGTGCAGATAATAGCTTTGCATAATCGATGTACAACAGTCCGTAGCATCCCAGTGCATACCCATCGTTCACTTCGATCATCAGCGTTCTGCCGTCTTCTGTTACGCCGAAATCTATTGCGTAACCGTTTGGCGCGGCAGTGAAGTCCTTTACGGCTGCTTCGATAATATTGGGGTTATAATGCAGACGCCAATCTCCCTTGTAGGGTCGTACATCTAAAATTCTGCCGTATCTCACAAAGCATCGCCACTCCGCTTTGAAATTTACTATCTCCGAACAAAAAGCATCGGGATCTTCACCGCAGATGCCGCATCCTACTAAATCCCTTGTTGACCTTACTACCACTCCTGTAAACTTTTTATCCTCGACCGGCTTGACGAACACCGGCCATATCTCCGGGTGATTGGTGACCTGGCTCATTTTTGTTTTCCAAATCCGTCTTCCGAGAAACGATGTAAGCTCATCCGGATAATCCATTTCCGGTGTGATGATGTTAAAATCAGCTAATCTTCTGCGAACGGTGCCGACATATCCCACAACCACATCCCCAATTGCGCTCTGCCGCAATTCTTCGGAAGTATGAAACATCACGATTTCGTGACCCATCTCCTTGAAGCCCTGATACGCATTAAAAAAGTTATAGTTGTGAGGCATGTACTCTGTTGATGCTTGTATAAATACTCTCATTTGCGTACTTTCCTTATAAGATCATAACGTGAAGCTGCCGGTTTCCTTGTTCATGAGAAAATGTCAGAGGAATGATTCCGATTTACTTCTTTTATCGCAGCTATCCAGTAAATTTCCGATCACCCCTTCTATGTGAAGGTACAAATCGTTCAGAAAACCGGTCTGCTCCTGCGTCATAGGGTTCAATTTAATTTGGAAGCCATCGTGGTAACCTAATATTACAGGCGGATTTAACTGATTATTTCGTACCACCGTGCAGGCACCGTCGATGATGATCCCGTCCTCTAAACAATTTTCTTCTGCCTTTGGCAAGCACTGCAGCAGTTGTATAATCGTCGGATCGTTCAGCGGCAGGTGCCTGATGCCGCAGCAGATATCGCCTCTGCACGCGATATATTCGTCTGCCTTGACGGCGTCCTTGAAGGGATACATGACAATACCGTTGCCGCGGCAATCTGAAATCATGGGTTTTGCATACAGCAGCGTGTATGCCCTGCCGCCATATACCTGCAGATAAAATGCCTGATGATTATGCGGCGGTATACAATACGCATCGCACAGCATCGGTCTATTGATTACTGTGCCTGTAAGTAAGCTTTGCTCTAATGCCGACTGTGCAATTACGATATCATTCATGCTCTCCTCATACCGGCTCATTGCATGACATCTCCTTTGCGTTGGCACCACACTTTTTTGCATTTGGGTTGATCACCGAATCACATATTCCTCCTTCTTTATAACGTGAAGCTGCCGGTTTCCTTGCTGTCGATTGCGAAGGCGAACAGCGTTCCCTTATTCACCGCCGCAAAGTAGCCGGTGCGCTCATATTCGCCGCCGCAGTGCTTTTCGATCAGCTCCAGCGTTTCCCGAAGCTGCAGCATGGCGGCAAACTCATGCTTGCAGTGATAGCTGCAGAAGCAGGAGCAGACGAGATTGCTGATCTCACCGCTGCGGTACGCGAACTCCACCTCGTAGGCTTCGCTGCCTTCCACGATGGCATACCCGCGGGTGCCGTCGATGCTGAGGTATCTGACCCTGTTTTCCATATAGTATTCGTGTCCGCGCCCGGCGATCGCCTCGCTCACATTCATCCCCCTCAGTTCATCCAGACAGAAGAAGGTATCGTCGCTGCCGCTGGCGAATTCATCTTCCTCCTTTGCCGGCGCCTTAAACCATGTGACGATCTTGCCAGCAGGCAGCGCCGCCCGGTCAAAGGTGACAAAATGGCTGCCCGCCGCAAAAAACCGGCCATGAACCGTTGTATCCACTACGGCGATCACGCGCTTGTAGTCGGCAATCCTGATTTTGAAATTATAGTTGACCTCTGTTACGCGGCCGCGCTGGCCTTCCAGCTTGCCGTCCACATAGACCATGTCGCCGCAATGCAGATCGAATTGGTCGTTGTAATATGCCAGCGTCATATTACGCCCTGTAAAATGCACCTGTACCACAGATCTGCGCGGAACTGCTGTCTGCTGCGGTGCCGTATAGGTTGCTTCCACCGGCTTATTTTCCGGGTGTTCTGCCGCAAAGCCAATTTTGAATGCCATCTTCTTGCCCTCCCTGAACATGATATTTCTGATGTTCTGATATCATTCTACAGGATTAAATGTCCCGAAAACCTCCCTGACAGAAAAATTTTCCGGAATGCGCGGAGGCAAGACGCCGGAACCCGCGCCGCACCGTTTCGGAAACGGACAAAGAAATCACGCTCTTACCGCTTGATTTATGCTCCTGCTCGTGATACGCTAATCTACAGGCTCAGAGAAATACGGCAGGAATTCCGGCAGCCATATGGCATGCAGAAATGCCGTCTGGGGACTCTGATCGCTGTTGAAAAAGAGAGGAGGAGCTGCATGTCCTCATACAATGAGCTGATCAAGAATTTTGAAAAGATCCGCGCTTACATGCGGGAGTTCTATGTATACGGGTTCAAGAGCCGCGAAGAATACGACAGAAAAAGCGCGCGATCCTACGACGACGAGCGCCGCCGCATGGAAAGCTGGCTCGGCGATCATATGAGCTTTGTGCGCACTCCCGAGGGAAAAAATACCTTTATTTCCATTGACAGCCGTGTTTCTCGCCACAATCCGTTCTATAAGGCTTTCAAGGCTAAAAGTTTTACCGACGGTGATATTACCCTCCATTTTATCCTGTTCGATATTCTGTACTCGCCGGAGATCAACCTTTCCCTGCCGGAGATTCTGGAGCGGATCGACGGATATCTGTCCGGTTTCAGGCATCCGATGGTGTTCGATGAATCGACCGTCAGAAAGAAACTGAAGGAATACATCGGGCAGGGCATGATCGACTGTGAAAAGGTTGGCAGAAAGATGCTGTACCGCAGAGCCGATGATCCGAAGCTGCCCGATATCACGGATGCGCTGAATTTCTATTCCGAGGGTGCGCCCTGCGGTGTGATCGGCTCTTTTCTGCTGGATAAAGAGGAGGATAAACCCGATTATTTCAGCTTCAAGCATCATTACATCACCTCGGCGATGGACAGCAGCGTTCTGGCAATGCTTTTTACGGCCATGCGCAGAAAGTGCGTGATCACGGTATCCAACATGAGCCGCCGCGCCGATGAACCGCGCGAAAACCGCATCATCCCCCTCCGGATCTTTATCAGCGTGCAGAACGGCAGACAGTATCTGCTTGCCTATCAACCGGATTTTGATGCCGTAAAATCCTTTCGGATCGACTATCTGTCGGATGTCAGGCTCCTGAAACCGACGCCCCGTTTTGATGAGCTTCGGGCAGAGCTTGACGACATGCAAACGAAGATGTGGGGCGTTACCGCCGGGAAGAACCGCCGCGGCAAAGAGCGCATTGAACACGTTGAGTTTACCGTTCGGATCGGCAGCGGCGAAGAACATATTGTGCGCCGTCTGGAGCGTGAAAAGCGCACCGGCAGGGTCGAACGGCTCGACGAACACACCTGCCGGTTTACGGCGGATGTCTACGACACCGGCGAAATGCTCCCGTGGATCAGGACGTTTATCTGCAGAATAACGGAACTGCATTTTTCCAATCGCATGGTGGAAAAACGGTTCAGGCGCGATCTGGAAGAAATGTACCGCATGTACGGGATATCGGAGGCGGAGAAATGATTTTTAATGAAATATATTCCGCTTACTACAATGCTGTGGCAAAAATCATTACCGAAATCATCAACGAGAAAACGGAAGAAAAAGATCTGAACCGGATCGTCTGTGAAAATGCGTTCGGTGAAAGTTCGCTGACGGTTCTGCCGTCGCTGAAAAACGAAAAATGGCAGCTTGTAAGATCCGATATGACGACGCCGATCGTACACAAGCCTACCATGCCGCTGACCGGTACTCAGAAGCAGTGGCTGAAGGCCATCTCCCTGGATCCGCGCATTCAGTTGTTTGGCGCAGAGATCAACGGTCTTGACGATGTGGAACCGTTGTTTACCGCTGCGGATTATGTGGTTTATGACCGATACAGCGACGGCGACCCGTATGAGGACGAGGGCTATATTGCAAGATTCAGAACCATCCTCGCTGCGCTGAAAGAAAAGCAGCCGCTGAAAATCCGGGCAGTCAACCGTAAAGGACGGCTGATCTCCATGACCGTTATGCCGGTAAGACTGGAATATTCCGAAAAGGATGACAAGTTCCGTTTGCTCAGTACCGGCTGCCGCTACGGCAGAACCGTGAACCTGGCACGGATGGTATCCTGCGAAGTAGGTTCTGCCAGCGGTTTCAGGCCTTGGCCGCCTGCGGAACCCGTCAAAAAATCGGTCACGCTCAGGATTCGGGACGAGCGCAACACACTGGAACGCTGTATGCTTCATTTTGCTCATTTTGAAAAGCAGGCGGAGCGGATCGATAAAAGCCACTATACGGTCCGCATCCAATACAGCAAGGACGACGAGACCGAAATGGTGATCCGCATTCTGAGCTTTGGCCCGACGGTTGAAGTAACGGAACCGGACGACTTCCGGAACCTGATAACAGAACGTCTGCAAAGACAAAAAAGCTGCGAACTTTCCTGAGTTCGCAGCTTTTTTTCCGTGTTTCACGGCTTCCTGATTGGTAAAATGTACTTGCAGGGAATCTTCCAGCGTGTGTTTGAAATCATCTTTCACTGCGGTGCACAAGGCTATGCCGGCGTGTATGCCCGAAGATCGCCTGCTCTGCGGCAATCGAATGAGTCGGCAGACTCTGCTCGATGGGGTTCAACTCCCCCTTTTTTGCGGGTTCGAATCCCGCCGTATACTGAAAAGTATATCGCCAATGGTATGGAGATTGCCGGAAACGGCAAAGAAAAAGCGACACGCGAAAGTACGCAGAAACATTTTACTCCCGCAATTGCCCGGCTGAACGCAGCAGAGAAGGGTTCTCTTCTGCCAAGGCAGTGCATCACCGGCCTTGCCCGAAAACAGATACCGTGTATCAAGCACATCGGCCAGAAGAAGCTCTTTCCGCCTGTATGCACGAACACTAAAGTATTCGGCCGCCCCTGATGCATGAGTGATTGCGGCCGCATTTTAACCTCAGGAGGGTTTACATAAGATGAAAAAGATCATTATTAACGAGAATCAGAGAGGCTTTCTTTTCAAAAACGGAAAGTACATAAAAATGCTGGGCGCCGGAAAGCATTATACATTCGGCGGCAGGGAAATCGAAGTATCGGAGCTGGATCAGCCGGTTGTGTCGGAGAAATGCGCGCTGGATGTCCTGTTGTCCGACAAGGAGTTCAGCAGTCGTGTGTCGGTCGTTGAAGTCGCGGATGAACAGCTGGCCCTTCACTTTGTAAACGGCAGATTCACCTCCGTACTTCGTCACGGCAGGCACGCCTTCTGGGCAATCAGCGATACACATGAGTACAAGATTGTGGATATCTCTTCGCCCGAAGCTGCAAGTGATGTGCCGGAGTATATTTTTTCAAACATTCCGTCCGTATACTACACCCGGATTGAGGTGGCGGAGTATCAGAAAGCAAGACTCTACTTCAATCAGAAATTCGTCAGAATTCTGGACGCCGGCACCTATTATTTCTGGAAAAGCGCCGTCAGGATCGACGTGGAGTTTGTGGATACCAGACTGACACAGATGGATATCACCGGTCAGGAGATCCTGACGCAGGATAAGGTGTCTTTGCGCATCAATTTTGTCTGCAGCTACCGTGTGACCGATTATGTCAGGATCCTGACCGAGATCGACGACTTTGCCGAACAGCTTCACGTTGCAGCCCAGCTGGCGCTCCGCGAATATGTCGGGAAATACAAATTGGACGAGATCCTGGAAAACAAGGATCAGATGTCTCAGTTTATGCTCGAAAAACTGAAGGCAAAGGAGAAGGACTTCTTCATTGAGATCACCGATGCCGGAGTAAAGGATATTATTCTCCCCGGCGAGATCCGGGAGATCATGAACACGGTGCTGGTTGCGGAAAAACGCGCGCAGGCCAATGTGATCACCCGCCGCGAGGAAGTCGCTTCCACCAGATCCCTGCTGAATACGGCAAAACTGATGGATGAGAACCAGACTCTTTACAAGCTCAAGGAGCTGGAGTATGTTGAACGCATCTGCGAGAATGTGGGAAACATCAATCTGAACGGCAGCGGCGATGTGCTCACACAGCTCACGGGCATCCTCAGGGGCAATCCATAAGAAAGGAAAACAGTGATGATTGAGATCGTTGGAACATACAACACAGCCATTTGTTATACAAACGAGCTGGAGCCTACCGCATATGCGCAGATCAGAGCGGTATGCAATGAAGAGGCTTTTAAAAATTCCAGAATCCGTATTATGCCCGATGTGCACGCCGGAAAGGGCTGCACCATCGGAACGACCATGACCATCGTCGATAAAGTCGTTCCCAATATGGTGGGCGTCGATATCGGCTGCGGCATGTATACCGTCAGCCTTGGAAAGGCCGTCATCGACCTTGAAAAGTTTGATGCAGCAGCACATGCGATTCCTTGCGGCAGAAACGTCTGGGAGGGCAGACAGGAAAAGTTTGACCTGACGGCGCTTCGCTGTTACCGCAGCCTCAAGGATTCCAGAAGACTTGAAAGAAGCCTCGGTACCCTGGGAGGAGGGAATCATTTTATCGAAATCGATGCCGATGCGGAAGGCAATAAATACCTCATCATCCACTCCGGCAGCCGTAATCTCGGAACTCAGGTGGCGGAATATTACCAGGGCATCGCGATTGATCTGAACCTCGGCAAAGAAGAATATTTCAAAAAGCGGGATGAGGTCATCCGCACCTACAAAGCAGAAGGCCGCAGAAGCGAGATTCAGGCAACACTGAAAAAGATGGCAAAGGAATGGGAGAAAAAAAATCCTTCCATGCCCCGCGAGCTTTGCTACCTCTACGGTTCTTTTATGGAGGACTATTTGCACGATATCGCCATCTGTCAGCGGTTTGCCATGCGCAACCGCGAAAAAATGGCGGAGATCCTGCTGGAAAAAACAGGTCTGGCAGGTTACGAAGCCTTCCAGACAATACACAATTATATCGATGTCAATGAGATGATCCTCCGGAAAGGCTCGGTTTCCGCAAAACAGGGCGAAAAATTGCTGATCCCCATCAACATGCGTGACGGAAGCCTGATCTGTGTGGGCAAGGGAAACGAGGATTGGAATACCTCCGCACCCCACGGCGCAGGACGTTTACTGTCCCGTTCCGCTGCTTTTGAAAAACTCACCATGGAGGAGTATCAGGCACAAATGGCAGGTATTTATACCACTTGCGTCAACACCTTTACCCTTGACGAGTCGCCCATGGCATACAAGAAGATCGACGAGATCGTCGAAAACATCGAGCCTACCGTGGAAATTCTCGCGCACATCAGACCGATCTATAATTTTAAGGCGGCAGAGTGATTTGCCGCCTTTCTCAAAAAAGGAGAAACCGGCATGGAAAAGACAATTGCACGGAAGCTGAAAGAGATTGAGGAAAAAGAATCCGTCAGGATCCTGCATTGCGTTGAATCGGGCAGCCGGGCCTGGGGATTCGCTTCTCCCAACAGTGATTACGATGTACGGTTTATCTACGTGCGTCCGAAAGAGTTTTATCTGCGGCTTGATCCGACCCGCGATGTGATCGAGTGGCAATTGGATGACACACTGGATATCAACGGGTGGGACATCTCCAAGACGTTGACTTTACTGCACAAATCCAATCCGACCCTGTTCGAGTGGAATGCTTCGCCTGTCGTTTATAAAACCACAGAGGAATGGCAGAAGATATCGGGCATCATCAACCGATACTTTGCCTCCAAACCGGGTTTATACCACTATTTAAGCACGGCAAAAAGCAATTATCGTGAATATTTAAAAGGGGAAACGGTTCGCCTGAAGAGATATTTTTATGTACTGCGCCCGCTGCTCGCCTGTAAATGGATCCTTGCAGAGGGAACGCCGCCGCCGATGCTTTTTCGTTCGCTCGCGGAAAAATATCTGGATGACTCCGTGAAACCGGACGTGGAAAAACTGCTTGAAATGAAAATCAGTTCGCCCGAAACCACCGAAGGAAAACGCTTTGACCGAGTCAACGACTATATTGACCGGAGCATCGATGAAATAGAAGCTGCGATCCAATCTCTGCCCGCTGCCTGTGATACCGGATGGGGTGAATTGAATCAAATATTCCTGTCGCTTTTGGAAAATTGATCTGCAAAAAAGGATTCATCGGAGAGGATTGGCTGAAATGAAAGGCCTCGGTAAATCGGAATTGGTCGTAATGGTTACAAGAACGATCATTTAAAACTTATGGAGGAGAAGATATGTCAATAATCATATATAACTGTGAAACGCCAGGCGATATTGTGCCCAGAAAGATAACGCAAGAGGAAGCTTACTTTGCCTTTTCTCAGTTTTTTATTGTAGAAAAGTATGAATATCTATATCAACAGGCTATCAATCGATCTTGTCCAAACGCTCCGTATGCAATACCCGAAAAAGGAAAGGCTATAAAACCGTATTACGGATTGGACAGAGAACCTTGGATGCATACGCCAGATGATGCCGGGCAATTCTCGTTTTCAGATATCGCCGGCGTTTTTAAGACTCTCCCGACAAAGAAACAGGAGATTTGCGAAATTATCTATGTTAACATTTTTGAATCCGGTGCCGCAAAACCGGAAGGAATGTCTTTCTTAGGGTATGATGTTTGTTATACTCCCGATGGCGATGGCTTTTCGGCAATTTGTGACTGCATGTTTCTATGTCGTTGGCATGGCTGCGATGAAAATGGAACGGAGTTTAAAAAAGAGTTTGATTCCCTGAACGCGAACGGCTTATTTGATCGCCCGGAAGATGCGATTCGCTACCTTTACCATTACCTGTCACAAGATTGGGCCGAAACAGGCGAATTCTGCATCCTTGAGATATACAGATAAAATTTCGATTGGTTGAGCCATTTTTTATTTTCATCATCCAGCAGCAACAAAAACCGGACACGATCATGATACCCATAGCCCACACGGATTCAAACCCTTTGATCTAAAAGAAAAAATGCATCTGTCACAAAGGAGACAGGTGCATTTTTTTGAAAGTTGTGATCTGCTTTAATCCCAAATGTCCACCCTGCTGACCTTTCTTTATAGAGGACACGTTCCTGAATCTTAATGCGCTTAGAAATGAAAGTTTCCGATAAACGGCAATTTCTAAGCGATTCATATTTCGTCATGATAATATCTGGTGAGTAGTTCTGCCATGTTGGAAGCAACCTTCTTCCAACAATACTCTTCGTGTTCCAAAATATAGATGGCGGTTTCATCGATCACTCCGTCAGCATTTGCATGGTAGCAGTAGTAATCCCCACAGCCGTTTCCAGCAAAAAAGATGAACTTGTCCAATTCCTTTGCAAATTCTTCATCGCGGTACTCTTCTTGAATTTCTCTGTTGAGTTTGGTTTGTTCCACAATATCTTCGATAGATAAAAGAAGGTATTGATCGCCGTTCATTTCCAGAAGCAATTCCCTGAGTTCCTTTGGGAAGGGATAACCAACTGCTTTTTCGGCGGTATCGATATCGTTTTCCAAACAAGGCGGCTGGATTTTCACCCACTCATTTTCTTGCGTCAATTCTGCAATCAACTCTTTATACATACGATTCCCTTCTCCAAAAATTTCGATTTGTTAAGCCGTTTTTCACTTTCATAATCCTTCACAGGCTCAAACCTTTTGATCTAAAAGAAAAATGCACCCACCACAACTGTGACAGGTGCATTTTCCTGACAGGGGCAGAAGGACTTGTTCTCGCCTGTCGGCTCGGTCGGTGCTTCTAAACACCTGCGGTGTTTAGAGGTCTCCACCGGAGACCCGCACCCCTCGACACGCTCCGCTTACCTCGTTTGCAAAACCATTTGCACAAACGATTTATTCCCCGGGTAGAACCGGGGAAATATAAAGCTAAAGCATCAAAAAGAAAAAAGAGCCGTAAAACGACTCTTTTTCTTTCTGGCAGGGGCAGAAGGACTTGAACCCTCGGCACGCGGTTTTGGAGACCGCTGCTCTACCAACTGAGCTAGACCCCTATTTATGGTGGGCCATCAGGGACTCGAACCCGGGACCGACCGGTTATGAGCCGGTTGCTCTAACCAACTGAGCTAATGGCCCCAATCGAAGAGTCCATCAGACTCAACGGGTAAGATTATACCACAT
>JAQXJH010000130.1 GCA_029008595.1 Bacillota bacterium | reverse complement strand
CGCAGCACGACGGAAAGAGCGGAAACGATCGTCTCCTTGGATACCAGACCGCAAAACAGCGGAGCCGCCGCACGCCAATCGGCAAAACCGCAAGGGGCAAATAACGGAGCCGCCGCTTTGCCGGCCAGCGCAAGCAGGCTTTCCTCCGGCGAAGCCGCAGGCTGCAGCTCCGGCGAAAAATACTGCAGCGCCCAGACCGCCGCTGTTGCCAGCAGCAGCACCGAACCGGCTTTGACAAGGAATTCACGAAGATGGCGCCACACCTGACGGACCAGGCTTTGCGGGCGCGGCATCCGATAGGGCGGCATTTCCATAATAAACGGAGCATCCTCATCCTTCAGCACGGTTTTTTGCAAAAGGATCCCGCCGAGCGCCGCGCAGCAGATGCCCAGCAGATACAGCCCAAACAGCAGCAAAGGCCGCAGCTCCGGGAAAAAGCAGGAAAGAAACAGGGAATAGACCGGGATCCGGGCGCTGCAGGAAAAGCAGGGCAGCATCAACAGTACAAGGATCTTATCCCGCGGGCGTTCCAGGGTTCGGACGGAAAGCACCGCCGGAACCGTACAGCCAAACCCGAGCAGCAGCGGTACCAGCGCTTTGCCGGAAAGCCCAATCTTCTGCAGCAGCCGGTCGCCGGCAAACGCAACGCGCGCCAGATAGCCGCAGTCGCTGATAAACTCCAGAAACGTAAACATCACCGCCAGCTGCGGCAAAAAGGAAATGACGCCGCCCAACCCTGCCAGAATGCCGTCCAGAATCAGACTCTGCATCCAGGGCGACGCGCCGCAGGCCGCCAGAAGACTCCCCGCGCCCCGGCCGAGCGTATGAACCGCAAACTGCTGCAGCATACCGGTCAGCCGGGAAGAAATCGGCCCGAACGCAGCCGACATTACCGCAAAAAGCAGCAAAAAAAAGAGCGGGATCGCAGCCGGTCCGGTCAGGACGCGGTCGATCCGGTCCGATATCTTTCGCGGATTGCTTCCCGGCCGTTCCTGCTGCACGGCGGCACAGATGCTTTCGGCCCGCCGGTACCGGCGCTGCGCCGCGCGCATCACGCCGGAGGAAACGGCCGGCGCTGTGAACAGACGTTTTTCCCTCTGTCGGGCGGAACGCGCTGCTTCGCTCCGGCAGCCCTGCAGCAGCTCTGCAATTCCGCTCCCGTTTGCTGCAGACACCGGGAATACCGGCAGCTTCAATTCGCGGGAAAGCGCCGCAAAATCGATCGTTCTGCCGATCTGTGGCAGTTCATCCGCCATATTCAGAGCCAGAACGACCGGACGGCCCGTTTCCTGCAGCTGGGTTGTCAGATAAAGGCTGCGTTCCAGATTGGTGGCGTCGGCAACATTCAGAATCAGATCCGGCTGTTCCTGCAGCACAAACCGGCGTGTGACCTCTTCCTCCGGAGAATACGGAATCAAGGAATAAGTCCCCGGAAGATCCACCACACAGACGGATCGGTCCGACTTCAGCCGCGCCGCGCGCTGCCTGACCGTTGCTCCGGAAAAATTCCCCACCATTTCCGCCGATCCGGTGATCCGATTGAAAAGCGTCGTTTTTCCGCAATTCGGGTTTCCTGTTAACGCCCAGACCTGCGCCTGATGATCGGAAAAACGCAAAAGCAGCCCTCCCCGCACGCTATTTTTCCTGCAGCACGATATTCTTCGCCTGTTCCCGCCGGATCCCCAGCCGGGAGCCTTTCACTTCAATTTCCAGCGGGCCGCCAAACGGAGCAGCCTTTTTTACAACGATGACTGCATTCTCCGTAATTCCCAAATCGATCAGACGGCGGACTGTGGACGGTTCGCCTGTTAAAAAGGTAACAACTCCACTTTCTCCCACCCTCAATTCCGCTGCTGTTCGGCGCATAAATTCGCTCCTTTGGAGTCTATTGACATGCTATTTATAAAATTCATAATTAATTATTGTTTTATTAATTATTTGTTAATTATTTATTATGATTTTATTCATATTTTCGCTTCGTAAATGCGTTACAATAACAAGGGATAAATGAAAGAAAAAGGGTTGTTTGGTTCCTCTTTTGTCATTTGTTTTTTCCCGGAGCCTTATGATTGCAGTTCTATAATTGGAAGAAAAGGTGAACTGACAGAATCGAAACAACGGTGCAGACAACGTCTGCCGTCAGGGCTGCCGGCAAGGCATACCGCGTTTTTTTGATGCGGACGGCTCCGAAATAAACGGCAATGGTGTAAAAGGTGGTTTCGGTGGAAGCCGCCATGACTGACGCAACTCTGCCGGGCAGACTGTCCGGTCCGCAGGTTTTCAGCAGATTTTCCAGCAGGGCGATGGATCCGCTCCCTGAGATCGGGCGCAGCAGGATCATCGGAAGAACCTCCTGCGGTACGCCGAGACGGACAGCCGCAGCGCCGATCCCCTGTTCCAGCAATTCGATGGCGCCGGACGCGCGCAGCATGGTGACCGCCGTGATCAGACCGATCAGGGAAGGCAGAATTTCAATGCTGTTCCTGACGCCTTCTCCGGCACCCGCAGCAAACTCACTGAATACCGGCACACGCCGGATCAGACCATACAGCAGGATCAGCGCAACGACCACCGGCACGACCCATGCACTGATCTCTTTCACCCGGGGTTCCTCCTTTGTTGCAGCAGCGGCGTTCGTGCAGATCCGCCCAGCAGACGGGTCATCAGGATCCCGGCTGCAAGGGAAACGAACGATGTGATCCAGACGGCCGGCATCAGGTCGAACGGCGCCGTACTCCCGGCGGCCGAACGCAGCATGGCAACGGTGGTCGGTATCAGCTGGATCGATGCTGTGTTCATCACAACAAACGTGATCATCTCGTCCGTGGCGGTTCCGTTGTTCTGAGAACGCTTTGCAAGCTCTTTCATGGCTGTAATTCCGAACGGAGTAGCAGCGTTGCCCATGCCGAGCAGATTGGCGGACAGATTCATGCTGATTGCCTGCGCGGCTTCGCTTTCCGGCTCCAGAAAGGGAAACAGCAGGCGAAGAAACGGCGAAAAGGATTTGGCAAGCTTTTTGGTCAGTCCCGCCCGGTCCGCAATGCGCATCAGCCCGCTCCAAAGACACATGGCACCGGTCAGCGCGATCACCAGGGTAACCGCATCGCCCGCGCCGGTAAACATGGCGGCAGAAATTTCATTGATTCTGCCGGTCGCCATGGCGCACACGATGCTGACCAGCATAAGGCCTGCCCAGACATAATTCATCATCCCCGGCCACTCCTTTCTTTCCTGCTCCATTATTATGCTTTACTTGACCCGGTATGCTCTTTTTACGATATTTTGCCGTGCTTCGGCACGTCAAATATATGACTGCACATATTTTTGAAAGGAAGATGCACTATGAAATCCATTGGTATTGTCAGAAAGATCGACGCGGTCGGCCGTATTGTTCTCCCGATCGAACTCCGCAAGACGATGAACATCACCGATGATTCTTCTCTGGAGATTTTTGTCGATGACGACAAAATTGTTCTGAAGAAGTATCAGCCCGCCTGCATTTTCTGCAATGAGGATGACAATGTTGTTCTCTACAAGGGCAAGAACATCTGCAAAAACTGCATCGATGCTCTGGTGAAATCTCTCTGATCGTTTTTGTAACGGTCGGACTTTCCGCATCGCGGAAAAGGAATGCCTGATTCAAGCTGACGAACTGTAAAAACGCCGCCCGATGAGGAATCGGGCGGCGTTTTTATACGTTTTGTAATAATTCCGAAGCTCCGGCGCTCAGTC
>JAQXJH010000129.1 GCA_029008595.1 Bacillota bacterium | reverse complement strand
TGGCTTTCCGAGTGCAGCGGCGCGGTCACGCTGCGTTACCGGGCGGATGCGCTCGGGCGCGCGCTTACCGGAGAGAGCATGACGCTGGAGGATACCACCGCCGCCAGCCGCAGCGGCGTTGTGCTTACCATTGACGAACGGATCCAGAAAATTGCGGCGCAGGCAGCAGAGAATCATTTTTCTGCCGGTGCGGTGGTCGTGCTGGAAGTCGGCTCGGCCAAGATCCGCGCCATGGTCAGCCTGCCCGGTTACGATCCGGAAAACCTTGCCGCGGCACTGAACGATCCGTCCTCCCCTCTGGTCAACCGCGCGGTCAGCGCATACAACACCGGCTCGGTTTTCAAGCTGGCGGTGGCCTGTGCAGCAGCGGACCGGAATGAGGCAGGCATGACGATGGAATGCGCCGGAACGACGGATTACGCCGGAAGGCGGTTTCAGTGCATCGGCGGAATCCCGCACGGAACGGTCGATATTTCCCGTGCGGTGGCGGTCTCCTGCAATTGCTACTTTATCCGCCTGGCGGATACGGTCGGTTATCAGCCGATCCTGAAAATGGCTCAGAAACTCGGCTTTGGCCGGGCGACATGGCTGGCGGGCGATTTCTGCTCGGCGGCGGGCAGCCTGCCGAGCGCGCGCGATCTGACCGCACCGGCGGCGCTGGCGAATTTTTCATTCGGTCAGGGAGAACTGACGGCAACTCCGCTGCAGATCGCGGCCATGGTGCAGGCGATCGCCTGCGGCGGGGTCTACACCGAGCCTTCGCTGGTGGAAGGACGCCTTTCCGACGGAGTGCTCACGGCGTCGGCTGCGGCAGTCAGCTCGCGCGCCATGACTGCTCACACGGCAGAGCTGGTGCGCAGTTATATGATGGAAGCGGTGGAAAACGGAACGGTTTCGGGCGGAAAACCGGAGTCGGGCGGCGCGGGAGCAAAAACAGCCACCGCAGAAACGGGCAGCACCGGTGCAGACGGCGAACCGGTGATCCAGGCGTGGTGCGCCGGTTTTTATCCTGCGGAGCAGCCGCAGTATGTGATTACCGTTCTGGCGGAAAACGGAAAGTCGGGCAGCAAGGTCTGCGCGCCTGTGTTCAAGGAGATCGCCGACGGGCTGGCGGCGTTGGATGAAACGGGTGCTTCCTGATGCCTTTGCCGGGGATCGCCCGGTCGTTGACACGGCGTTCCGCCGTGTGATACAATCGTTTCAGCCCGGAACGCGAAACAATTTTCCCCGGGCGGAAACGGTGACGGTCAAATGGATCCACAGTATTTTGAACAACTGAAACGAAATTATCTGGCGGCGCTGAACAAAGAAACGAGCGACGCGGTGCGCGAGCTGAATACGGAGGCCTTCTGCGGGCGGTACGAGCCGCAGCCGGAGTGGTGCGTCGGTCCGTTCCGGCGCGACGACCGGCTGACTTTCCGCAAGACGAAGCCGCTCGCCGATCCGACCGGGATCGGATGGACGTCCTCCTTCCTTTTTAACCCGTCCCTGTTGGTACAGGATGACCGGCTGTGGCTGTTTTACCGCGCCGGTGTCAAAAAGGAATCACTGGGCAGCCGCATCGGTCTTGCCGTCTGGAGCGAGGAGAGCGGCTGGCAGGAATACGCCGAACCGGTCATCTGGCCGACCGAACCGAACGAGGTGCAGAGCGTGGAGGATCCCAAGGTCTACCGTGCGGAAGACGGAACCTTTGTCATGTTTTACAACGGGATCTACAACGCCTCGCCGCAGCAGGCGGAACGGTACGGCGCGGAGCCGGGCGCTGTCTGTGTCGATCTGCTCATGGCGGTCAGCAGCGACCTGATCCATTGGGAAAAGCGCGGCTCCGTCGTTCCGGAAGAGATCTCGCGCCTGTGGGTCAAGGCAGCGGTGATCCCGCGCGCCGGAGACGGTTCGGCGGTCAGAACCGGAGGCAAATATCAGATGTTTCTCAGCGAAGGCTGCGGCGGCCGGCAGTACATCGGCGAATCGGACGATTTGCTGCACTGGAGCTTTCGTCCGCAGACGTATCTGGAGCTGCCGCCGTCTATGGGAACGCACATTTATGAAGTCGCCTGTGCGCTGTCCGACCCGGTGACAAATGATCTTCTGTTGGATTTCTTTTACAGCGATACCGACGGCCGCGATGCTGCCGCGCAGGCATGCTATCCGGCCGGCCGGCTGGACGCCGTACCGCAGCTGCACCGCGGCGGCACGCTGGCGTGGGGAGGTCTTTCGGTTTTCCGCGGGGAATGGATCTTCCCGCAGGGATGGGATTCTCCGGAAGGAAAAGAAGAAATCTATTTTTATACTGCGCCGGTCGGAAGCTTCCGGCCGCGGTGAAAAAATTTGCGCCGCCCGTTGACAAGTTCTTCGGGCGCGTCTATAATAAAATCAATAATTGAAACGATGATGGGGGAGAATCGCATCCGCCGCCCGCAGAGAGAAGGCCCACGGCTGAAAGGCCTTTGCCGGTTTGTGTGATCTTTGCCGCCCCGGAGTTCCGGCCCGAAGAGTGTCGGCGTGTTTTCGCGTTAAGAAAATAAAGAGGCGTTCCGTTTTGCGGAATGCAATTTGGGTGGTACCGCGGATCCTTTCGTCCCATAGCAGGAGCGAAAGGATCCTTTTTTGCGTCTGCCCGGAACCGAACGGTATGATTATCCTGATCTCTTCCAAAGCGGCGGGATCAGGATCAGATTGGAGAGGAGTAAATCAATATGGAATGGACAGGACTCAACGAACTGCGCGAAAAGTATCTTTCGTTTTTTGAATCCAAGGGTCATCTGCGGCTGAAGAGCTTTTCGCTGGTGCCGCAAAACGACAAAAGCCTGCTGCTGATCAATTCCGGCATGGCGCCGATGAAAAAATATTTCACCGGTGAAGTCACGCCGCCGCGCAGCCGCGTAACAACGTGCCAGAAATGCATCCGCACGCCGGATATCGAGCGTGTCGGCATCACGGCCCGCCACGGCACGTTCTTTGAAATGCTCGGCAATTTTTCCTTCGGCGATTATTTCAAGCGTGAAGCGATCGGCTGGTCGTGGGAATTCTTCACCAAGGTACTGGAGATGCCTGCCGAAAAGATCTATGTTTCCGTCTATGAAAACGACGACGAGGCGTACGATATCTGGACAAAAGAGATCGGCGTCGACCCTTCTCACATGAAGCGCCTCGGCAAAGAGGATAACTTCTGGGAGCATGGCCCCGGGCCGTGCGGTCCCTGCTCTGAAATTTATTTTGACCGCGGCGAGCAGTATGGCTGCGGCAAGCCCACCTGCGGCGTCGGCTGTGACTGCGACCGTTATGTGGAAGTCTGGAATAACGTGTTTTCGCAGTTCGTCAACGACGGAAACGGCAATTATACCGAAATGGAGCACAAGAATATCGATACCGGCATGGGGCTGGAACGTCTGGCGTGTGTGATGCAGGGGGTCGATAACCTCTTTCTGGTCGACACGGTTCAGTCCATCATGAAAAAGGTCAGCGAGATCTCCGGCGTGGCTTACGGAGCGGGTGAAAAGAGCGATATTTCCCTGCGCGTCATCACCGATCATATCCGCTCCACCACGTTCATGATCGGCGACGGCGTAATGCCCTCCAACGAAGGCCGCGGCTACGTTCTGCGCCGTCTGCTGCGCCGTGCCGCGCGCCATGGCCGTCTGCTCGGGATCAGCCGTCCGTTCCTCGCCGAGCTGTGCGACAGCGTGATCGCCGCCAACGAGACCGCCTATCCGGAGCTGAAGGAAAAAGAGATCTTTATCAAAAAGGTGATCGCCGTCGAGGAAGAAAGCTTTAACCGCACGGTGGATCAGGGCCTTTCCCTGCTGGAGGAAATGCTGCAGAATACCGCCGGGGAGGTGCTTTCCGGCGATGATGCCTTCAAGCTCAGCGATACCTACGGTTTCCCGCTCGACCTGACGCGCGAGATCGTCGCGGAACGCGGAAAAACCGTTGACGAAGAGCGCTTCCGTGAACTGATGAAGGAACAGAAGGAGCGCGCCCGCTCCAAACGCAAAAAGTCCGATGTTGACGCATGGGCCGGCGAGGATTCGCCCTTTGAAGAACTGGAGCCGACGGATTTTGCCGGCTACACCGCGACGGAATGCGACGCTTCGGTGCTGGCGCTCGTGAAAAACGGCGAACAGGTCTCTTCTGCGGAAGAAGGGGAAGAAGTTCTCGTCGTGCTGAACGCCACGCCGTTTTACGGGGAAAGCGGCGGTCAGGTCGGCGATACCGGCACGATCACCGCGGAGGGCTGTACGCTGACCGTGACGGATACCACCAAGACCGACGGTGTGTTCGTCCACCGCTGCACGGTTGCTGCCGGGGAAGCGGTGCAGGGGATGAACGTTCATGCGGCAGTCGATCGGGAACGCCGTCTGGCCATCATGCGCAACCATACGGCGGCGCACCTGCTGCAGGCGGCGCTGCGCCGTGTGCTCGGCACTCATGTGGAGCAGGCGGGTCAGCTGGTCACGGCAGAGCATGTCCGCTTCGACTTTACGCATTTTGCGGCGCTGACTGCGGAAGAACTGAAGCAGGTCGAACAGCTCGTCAACGAGGAGCTGCTGCGCGGTGAGCCGGTCACCATGACGGAAATGCCAATCGAAGAAGCCAAAAAGCTCGGTGCGATGGCGCTGTTCGGAGAAAAATACGGCGCCGTGGTCCGGGTTGTCCGCGCGGGCGATTTTTCCGTGGAATTCTGCGGCGGTACCCATATTGACAATACGGCAAAGCTCGGTCTGTTCAAGATCACGGGCGAAAGCTCGGTGGCTGCCGGCGTCCGCCGGATCGAGGCCGTTACCGGCTTCGGCGCAAAGCAGCTTCTGGATAGCTCCCTGGCAGAGATCTCCGCAGCGGCAGCGGCGCTGAAGACGAACGGCACGGAGCTGGTGCAGCGCGCGGCGCAGGTTACGGCAGAGCTGAAGGCAAAGGAAAAGGAACTGGCTGCGATCCGTTCCCAGATGGCCGCCGCCAGGGTGAACGAACTGGTTGCCGGGGCGGAAACGGTCGGTTCGGTTCGCGTTCTGACGGCCTCCGTCGAGGGACTGGCGGCGGACGAAGCAAGGGCCATGTGCGACAAAGCGCGCGATCTTGCCGATGACATTGTTGCGGTCATTGCCGGCGTCGGCGAAAAGGCCGTGATCGCCTGTGCGGTCGGCAAAAAAGCGCAGCAGTGCGGCGCCCACGCCGGGAACATCGTGCGCGGGATCGCAAAGCTGGCCGGTGGAAACGGCGGCGGCAGACCGGACAGCGCAACGGCCGGCGCAAAGGATCTTTCCCAGCTGGCTTCTGCTCTGGCCGCGGCAAAAGAAATCGTTGCCGGGATGCTGAAGTAATCTTCCGGGCGGCAGGCGTTTTCTTTCAGACAAAATTGCCGGGCAGTCTTGCAACGGCTGCCCGCTTTGTGCTATGATAAGTTTGACGCTTTAAAGCAAGGAGGCGAATGAAAAATGGATTGCATTTTCTGCAAAATTGCAAACGGAGAGATCCCGTCCCGCAAAGCGTATGAGGATGATACGGTTCTTGCGTTTTACGATCTTGATCCGCAGGCGCCGACCCATGTGCTGATTATTCCGAAGCAGCACATTCAGTCCGTCGCGCAGATCACGCCGGAAAACAGCGCCGTTGCGGCGCATATTCTCGAGGTCGCGGCAAAGCTTTCCGCAGAACTCGGGCTGAAGGACGGCTTCCGGATCGTTTCCAACTGCGGCGAAGCTGCCGGTCAGTCGGTGCCGCATCTGCATTTTCATCTGCTGGGCGGCCGTGATTTTACCTGGCCTCCGGGTTGAGAGATGTGTAAGACTGAAATAAAGGAGAAATGATACTGTGCAGCAGGCATACAAGATGACGATCGCGGGCTGCGAGCGGAGCCTTCCGCTGTGCCCCGTCAACGAAAAACTGGATATTGCGGCGTTTGTGATGTTCGGCGATGTGGAGCTGACGGAAAAAGCCGCCGCAGAGCTGCTGAAAAAATGCCCGGAGCACGATTTCATCGTGACGGCAGAAGCAAAGGGAATCCCGTTGGCCTACGAAATGGCGCGTCAGGGCTGCCGCAGATATTTTGTGGCGCGCAAGGCGACCAAGCTTTATATGACCAATCCGCTGGGGGTCGAGGTTCGTTCCATTACGACCGATCATCTGCAGCACCTTTACCTTTCCGAGGAAGAGGCCGAACAGATCAGAGGCAAGCGGATTCTGATTGCCGATGACGTCATCAGTACCGGCGAATCGCTCAATGCGGTCGTCAAGCTGGTGGAAGCGGCCGGCGGAAAGATCGTTGGGTGCGCAGCGGTGCTTGCCGAAGGCGACGCCGCAGACAGAAAAGACATCGTCTTTCTGGAAAAGCTCCCATTGTTCTTTAAGTGATTTAAATGCACATGGGTAGGAAAAACCGGATATCTGTCAGACGGCCCCTGGCCGCCGCCGGCTTCGGCTGGCTGGCAGCACAGTGGGCGGCAATGCTGGCGGATATCCGGTTTTCTTTTGCCTGTGCGGCGTGCCTGCTGGCTGCCGGGGTGTTTCTGCTGCTGAGCCGCCGAGGGAAAAAACTCCGGCTGACGGCGTTGGTGCTTGCAGTCTGCGGCGTCTCGTTTGCCGTCACCGGCATATACCGGACGCTGGCGTTTGACCGGGTGCGCGGTCTGCAGGGGCAGCCGGCGGCGCTTTCCGGTACGGTCTGCGAGGAGCCGGAACTGTCAGGCAGCCGGTATTATTATGTGATCCGGACCGATTCGCTCGTTCCGGAGGGTTCTCTGCGCGATTACGGTACGGTCAAGCTGCGGCTGAGCAGCCGGACGCCGCTGAACGCGCGGAAATATGACCGTGTCACCATCTCCAAAGCGTACTTATCGGCTCCGAAGGGCGGCGCAGGCTATACTTCCCGGGCGAATGCCGAATCGAAGGGGATCGCGCTGACGGGAACGTTTTCTTCCCACAACACCGCGGTTCAAAGCGGGGAACGCCCCTGGTATGCCTTTACGGATGCGCTGCACGAAAAAATTTCCGGAGCGCTGCATCTTCTTCTGCCGCAGGAGGAAGCCGGTCTGGCGTGCGGCATTTTACTCGGTGAAAAATCGGGACTTCCGGAGGAGCTGATCGAAAATTTCCGTGCCTGCGGCATCAGTCACCTGCTGGTGGTATCGGGACTGCACCTGTCGTTTCTGATCCTGGGGCTGCAGCGGCTGCTGCAAAGGCTGCTGCGGCGCAAGCGGCTGGCGGCCGGGCTTTGCCTGCCGGTGCTGCTGCTGTTTATGGCGGTCGTCGGGTTTACGCCGTCGGTACTCCGTTCCGGGATCATGATGGCGGTCTTCCTTCTGGCGATCCTGCTGTTCAGAACGGCGGATTCCCGCACTTCGCTGGCGGCGGCAGTCTGGGTCATTTGTCTGAGCAATCCGTGCGCGGCCGGGGATGTCGGGCTGCAGCTTTCGTTTCTGGCGACGCTCGGCATTCAATGCTGCTCCGGCCGCTGGTGCAGCCGGGTGTTTCGGCAAATGCCGCGCAGGCTTGCAGATTTTCCGGTCAGCCGCCGGTTGGTTCCCGCGCTCTGCACCACGCTTTCGGCGTCGCTGTTTACGCTGCCGGTCACGCTGGCTGCGTTCGGAACGGTCTCGCTGATCGCTCCGCTGGTCAATCTGTTTGCGGAGCTTCCCGCGCAGCTGCTTCTGCAGCTTTCTTTGTTCACCGCGCTGCTGCAGCTGATCGGGCTGCCGCTTCCGGCGCGTGCTGCGGCGCTGCTGAGCGGTCTTCTGGCGCGTGCGCTTTCCGCAATGACCGGGTTTTTTGCCCGGCTTGCGCCTGGCGTTTCCCTTTCCTCTGCCGGGTGGATGCTTCTGGCGGCGGCCGGGCTGCTGCTGGCGGCGCTTTGCCTCTGGTTTCCGCGGGCAAAGCGGCTTCCGCTCTGTTCGGTGCTGCTGATGGCCGCGCTGCTGGCCGGTTCGGCGGATGTCGCAGATTTTGCACAGCGGCAGCCGAGAGTCACGCTGTTTCGCTGCAGCGGCGGGATCGCGGCGGCCGTTTTCTCCGAAGAAGAAAGCGTGCTGCTCCTCTGCGACTGCGGCAATGCAGCGATCGATGCATGTTCCGATGCGTTTGCGCAGCGCTGCCCGGATATTCTCCTGCTGCCGGGCGGGTACGACCGGGCGGCTGCGTTGGCGGCCAGAGCGGCGCTGCGGGAACAGGTGCCGCAGCAGACGATCCTCGGCAGCCGCCGCGTTCCGGACGAGCTGCGTTTTCTGCGGCGGAACGCTCTGCTTTCCTCCGGTGACGAGCAGCTCTCATGCGGCGGGATCACCGTGCAGCAGATCAAAACACAGACGGGGCTGTGGTACCGCGTGATCGTGGGGCAGACCGTTGTGCTGATTCCAGCGGGCGAGTGTGATGCGGCGGAGCTGAATACAAAATACCGGTGCGCCGATGTGCTGGTGCTGGGCGCGTCCGTCCGCAATCTTTCCGCGATCGTTTGCAAAACGGTGCTCGTTTCGTCGGACGGCGCTTCCGATCAGATGCTGTGCAGCAGCGCGGCAAAAACCGGCGGCCGGGTATATTCCACGGAACAGAACGGTTCACTGACGCTCTTTCTGGAACGGGAAAAAGCAATTTTCGCCTGGAACTGAATCGCGGAAGAAACCTTTTTCAGACCGGAATCGGTTGTAAAACCGGAACCGGCATGGTAAAATAAATCCATATGCCAAAGGCCGGCCGTGCGGGAGGTGTTTCGGATGGAAGAAGCGGCGCTCAAAAAACAGCTGAGGGAAAAAAGCTTTTCCCGCGTTTATCTGCTGTTCGGGGAGGAACCGTGGCTCGTGCGCCATTATACGGCGCAGATCGCCAAAAAATCGGTCGACGCATTTGAGGAATTCAATCTGCAGCGGTTTGACGACGAAGCCTCCGCCGATCAGATCGCCGAAGCAGCGGAAGCGCTCCCGATGATGAGCGAGCGCAAATGTGTGGTCGTATCCAATTATAATGCCGAAACCAATGCCTCGCAGACGGCAAAAATGGCCGAGCTGCTCGCCGATCCGCCGGAAAGCTGCGTGCTGGTTTTTTCCTGTACCCGGGAGATCAACTGGAAAAAGTCTTCCAAATGGAAGAATTTTCGGGAAGCGGTCGCTGCGGCGGGCAGTGTGGTGGAATTTCCGGCGCGCGACAATGCTGCGCTGAGCAAATTTCTTGTTTCTCTGGCGCAGGAGCGCGGCTGCTCGCTTCCGCCGGATGTCTGCCGCTATCTTCTGGCGCTTTGCGGCAGCCAGATGTCCGTTCTGGAAAACGAAATGGAAAAGGTCTGTGCGTTTGCCGGTTCCGGAGAGATCACGCGTGCCCACTGCGATGCCGTCTGCGTTCAGACGCAGGAGGCGGTCTCCTTCCGCATGGCGAACGCGCTCACGGCAGGAGATTACGACACGGCCTACCGCCTGCTTGACCTGCTGCTGTATCAGCGGGAGGAGCCGGTATCGCTGCTGGCATCCATTTCCTCGGCTTATGTGGATCTTTACCGTGCGCGCGCTGCCATCGACAGCGGACAGAACGTGCTGGAGCTTTCGGCGCCGTTTGACTACAAAAAAATGGAGTTCAAGCTGAAAAACGCTGCCCGCGCCTGCCGGAAATTTGATCTGGAGCAGTTAAGAAATTGTCTGGACGTGCTCTATCAGGCGGATCGGGAATTAAAAGGTACGCGGACGGATTCCCGCGTGGTTCTCGAAAAAGCGATGGCGCGCCTGCTGCTGATCGCAGCGAAAAAATAACGGACAGGGAGCCGCATGGAATGGAAAAGATCAGGGTTCGCCCGGTGATCCTGGTAGAGGGCAAATACGATAAAATAAAACTGGAATCGCTGGTGGACGGCTTTATTCTGACAACCGACGGCTTTGGGATCTTTGCGGACAAAGAACGTCTGGAGCTGATCCGCCGCCTCGCCGCAGCCCGCGGTGTTCTGGTGCTGACCGACAGCGACGGCGCGGGGTTCGTCATCCGCAATTATCTTTCGGGCGTTTTGCCTCCGGAGCAGGTACGCCATGCTTATATTCCTGATCTTTTCGGCAAGGAAAAGCGCAAGCGGACTCCCTCCAAAGAAGGAAAGCTCGGCGTGGAAGGAATGAACCGCGCAACGCTGCTGAATGCGCTCCGGCGCGCCGGCGTGACGGGAGACGCGGCATCCTCCGATGTGCCGAAGGTCACAAAGCTCGATCTGTTTGAGGATGGGTTCTCCGGAGGGGAAAACAGCGCCCGGCTTCGTTCCCGGCTGCTTTCCGCGCTGGATCTTCCGCAGCGCATGTCCGCAAACGCAATGCTGCAGGCCATCAACAGCTTTCTGGATTATGATGAGTATAAGGCGCTGGCAGCCCGCCTGCGGCGCGATGGGGAATAACCGGCGGGAAGATTGGCAAAGGAGGAGATCATATGAAAGTTCGCATCCCAAAGCGCACGATGGTGCTGCTGTATTTGCCGGAGGGAGCGCCGGGCGGCGGGGAGATCTGTGCCGCGCTGCAGCGGGAAGGTCTGCCGTTTGCTGTGCTTTCCGCACAGCAGCTGACGATGACCGTACAGGAATGCTTTGAAGGGAAAGAAGCTGTCCTGCCGGCAGAGGAGGCTCCGGGCGAAGCAATGGCGGTTTTCTGTAATCTGAGCGATTCCCAGCTGGACGGTGCGCTGGCGGCTCTCCGCGGTCTGCCGGTGCCGCTGAAAGCCGTGATGACGCCAGCCAACCGCAGCTGGAGCCTGCTGACGCTTTACCGGGAACTGTGCCGGGAACGCGAGGCGATCCGGCAGCGGCAGGAACGGAAGGCAAACGCGCCGCAGGAAGGCTGATTTGAAAAATACGGATTTCCGGGGAAATTGATTATTTATTTTTGTCAGACCGGGCAGGAACGGCGCTTTTTTCGGCTTTGCGTGAAAAGCTTGCCAAACGGTTCCGGTGTGGTACAATAAAACGGATGAGTCTGCGGCTGCGGCGGTACGGACGCCGCAAAGCCGGGCAGTCCGTTTTCAGTGAACTAAGCAGATGCACTTAAAATAATCTGCAAATCTACATCGTGTGAGGAATTTTGCCGTGAATATCAGAGAAGAATCGCTTGCGAAGCATTACGAATGGAACGGAAAGATCGAGGTCGTTTCCCGCGTACCGATCAACACCGCGAAGGATCTTTCGCTGGCTTATACGCCCGGCGTGGCCGAAGCGTGCCTTGAGATCCAGAAAGACGTTGATAAGTCCTATGAACTGACCCGCCGCAGCAATCTGGTGGCGGTCGTGACCGACGGAACCGCCGTGCTCGGGCTGGGAGATATCGGCCCGGAAGCGGGTATGCCCGTAATGGAGGGCAAATGCGCGCTGTTCAAGGAGTTTGCCGGGGTGGATGCGTTCCCGATCTGCGTCCGTTCCAAAAGCGTGGACGAGATCGTGCGCACCGTGCAGCTGATCGCAGGCAGCTTCGGGGGCATCAATCTGGAGGATATCTCCGCGCCGCGCTGCTTTGAGGTGGAACGCCGCCTGAAAGAAGTCTGCGATATTCCGGTGTTCCACGATGACCAGCACGGTACGGCGATCGTCGTTGCAGCGGCATTTCTGAATGCGCTGAAGGTGGTCGGAAAAGATATTTCCACGGTACGCGCCGTGATCAACGGAGCGGGCAGCGCCGGGATCGCCATCGGAAAGCACCTGCTCAATCTCGGCCTGAAACACCTCACCATGGTGGATCGCTTCGGCATTGTGTGCGAGGGAATGGAAGAACTGAATCCGGAGCAGGCGCGGATGGCAAAGGTCACGAATCTGGAGCACCGCCGCGGCAATCTGGCAGATGCGGTGCGCGGTGCCGACATCTTTTTCGGCGTATCGGCGCCGAATGTGCTGAAGCCCGAAATGATCCGCTCCATGGCGGCAGATCCGATCGTCTTCGCAATGGCGAATCCCACGCCGGAAATCATGCCCGACGAGGCAAAAGCCGCCGGAGCGCGCGTTGTCGGCACCGGCCGTTCGGATTTCCCGAATCAGATCAACAATGTGCTGGCGTTCCCGGGAATTTTCCGCGGCGCTCTGGATTGCCGCGCCAGTGAGATCAATGAGGAAATGAAGGTTGCAACCTCCTATGCGCTGGCGAACCTGGTGAAACCGGAGGAGCTCAGCGAGGAATATATTCTGCCCAATGCGCTCGACAAACGCATCAGCCGCGCGGTGGCCGACGCCGTGATCGAAGCCGCTCATAAAACGGGCGTCGCGCGTATCTGATCCGGGGAGGAAAAGCAGATCTTGAATGTTTTTGTGATCGGCTGCGGCCGTTGGGGAACGTTTCTGGCGTGGTATCTGAACAGGATCGGACACCGCGTGTCGCTTTACGGGCGCGCTGGCTCGTCTTCGCTGGTGCAGCTGCAAAGCACGCGCTCCAATGGGCTGGTGCAGCTGCCGGAAGCGGTGCGGCTGACAGATTCCCTTGCCGGAGCGCAGGCGGCCGATGCGGTGGTCATTTCGGTTCCGTCCCAGAACCTTCGCTCGCTGCTTGCCGGGCATGAGCTTTCCTCGCTGCAGGGGCAGACGTTCGTGCTCTGCATGAAAGGCCTGGAAATTGCAACGGGCAGCCGCCTTTCGCAGATTGCGGCGGAGCAGCTCGCGCCGGATGCGCAGATCGCCGTCTGGCTCGGCCCCGGCCATGTGCAGGAATTTACGCGCGGCGTTCCCAACTGTATGGTGATCGACAGCGGCAGCGAAGCGGTGAAAAAACGTCTGGTCGAAGCTTTTTCGGGCGATCTGATCCGGTTTTATTACGGGCAGGATCTGATCGGCAATGAGATCGGCGCAGCGGCAAAAAATGTGATCGGGATCGCTGCGGGAATGCTGGACGGCAAGCACCTTTCCACATTGAAGGGTGCGCTGATGTCCCGCGGTACAAGAGAAATTGCCCGGCTGATCAGGGCAATGGGCGGCAGCGAGCTTTCTGCTTACGGGCTTTGCCACCTCGGCGATTATGAGGCGACTGTTTTTTCGCCGTACAGCCACAACCGCGGTTTTGGGGAAGCGTTTGTGCGCGGCGAATCGTACGAGAGCCTTGCCGAAGGCTTTTTCACGGTGCAGGCGCTGATGAAGCTGCAGCAGCAGTACCGTGTGGAGCTGCCGATCTGTACGGCAGTCAATGCGGTTCTGCACGAAGGAGCAGACCCGGATACGGTGCTTGCGGCGCTGTTTGCCCGCAGCCTGAAAAATGAATTCTGAATCAAAGAATAACAGCGCGCTTCCCGATCAGCCTGCCGGCCCGGAAAAGCGCGCTGTTTTGGTTTTGCCCTGCCGTCCGGCAGAAAGGGAAAAGGGTCAGTTGTTGCGCAGATTGCCCCAGAAGAAGAGGGCGACGGTACCGGGGCCGGTGTGGCTGCCGATGGTGGTGCCGACGTAATTGATCTCCACCTTGCCGTTCAGCTTGGGAAAGCGTTCTTCCACCAGCCGCGCAACTTCGGCGGCGTCTTCGTAGCAGTCGGACTGGGAAATATAGCATTTGCCGCTGTAGTTCAGGCCGTCCTGAGCGTTTTCTTCCATGCGCTTCACGATTTCTTCGATCGCGCGTTTTTTGCCGCGGAGCTTGTAGCGCGGGATCAGCCGGCCGAGATAGTCCATGTTGAGCAGCGGGCAGATGCCGAGCAGCGTTCCGACACGGCCCGAGGTTTTGGAGATGCGTCCGCCTTTTACATAGAAGGAAAGATCGGTGGAAAAGAACCAGTGGTGCAGCTCCAGCCGGTGACCGTTGACCCATGTGTAAAGGGTATCGATCGGCATTCCTTCATCGCGCAGATCGGCAATTTTGTCCATCAGCAGCCCGTAGCCGGAAGATGCCCCCAGAGAATCGACGATAAAGATCTTGCGCTCCGGGTATTTTTTCTGAAGAACCTCTTTGGCGGCGTTGGCGGAATTGTATACGCCGGAAAGTCCGCTGGAAAGGCAGACGTGCAGAATGTCCTTTCCGTCCTTCAGAAAGCATTCAAAAAAGTTTTCAAATTCTTCCGCATTTACCTGAGAAGTGCGCGTATCGGCGCCGTCGCGCATCGCCTGATAAAAATCCGGAAACGAAATCGATTTGCCAAGGTCGTCGTCGTATTGTTTTCCGTCCAGCGAAAAATGAAATTTGATGACCTGAATATCCCGCGAGGCGAAATGCTCGGCCGTCAGATCTGCCGTAGAGCAGCAGCTGATCACGTAATTTTCCATTCCAATTCATTCCTTTCAAAAGTATTTAAAAAAAGTGCCGAGAGGAAAAATCTGTTTTGTCAGGTTGACACCGGATGATCCACCCATTAGAATGATATCAGGGCGGCGCGAAAATTGCAAGATTTTTCAGGTCGGAAGGCCGTTTTGGAACAATAAAAAAGTGTACGATCCCGTCAGAAGACCGGCGCGTTCCCGGAACAGCGCCGCACGGAAACAGGCGCTGCCGGTTCGTCTGTTTTGGCGTCCGGATCATGAAAGAGGGAGCACGGAAAACATGAGTAAAATTTCAGAAATTGATCGCAATCTGGCCGTACGGGGGAAAATTGAGGGTGTGGAGCTTTGTTTCCGGAATGCCCGACAGGAGCCGTTTGCCGTTTACGGGCTTTTGCCCGGCGGCGAACATGAGCCGTTTCGCCGCATCCCGCAGCAGACGGCGCAGGCGGTAAACGAAGGGGTTCTGGCGCTGCACACCAATACGGCAGGAGGCAGAGTGCGTTTTCAAACGGACTCCGCCTGTGTTGCCATCCGCGCAAAAATGCCGGAAAAGTGCCTGATGCCGCACATGACCTTTCTGGGCAGCTCCGGCTTTGATCTGTATCTGACGGAAGGGACAGCGTGCCGGTACGCAGGCTCCTTTATGCCTCCGGTTGACCGGATGGGCGGGTATGAATCGATGATTCGTTTTCCCGACCGCGCCCTGCGGGATGTTACGATCAATTTTCCGCTCTATGATGCGGTGGATGAGCTGTTCATCGGCCTGGAGCCGGGCGCAGCGCTGCAGAGCGGCGGAAGATACCGCACGGAACAGCCGGTGATCTATTACGGGTCGTCCATTACTCAGGGCGGCTGCGCATCACGGCCGGGCAACAGTTATCAGGCGGTGATTTCGCGCATGCTGGACTGTGATTACCGCAATCTCGGATGGTCCGGCAGCGCGCGGGGCGAACGGGTGATGGCGGAATATATTGCCGCGCAGCCGATGAGCCTGTTCTTTATGGATTATGACCACAACAGCCCTTCGGCAGAGCATCTGGCGCAGACGCATGAAGCGTTCTTTTTGTCGGTTCGTGAAAAGAATCCGGATCTGCCGGTGATTCTGGCGAGCAAAACGGATCTGCCGCTTTCTTCGCAGGCCGCGCGGGAACGGGACGAACGACGCCGCATTGTGAGCAGAACCTATGAAAACGCACTGCGGCGCGGAGACCGGAACGTCCGGCTGATCGATGGCGGAACGGTCTTTTCCTGTCTGGAAGCGCAGGGGCTGACGGCGGACAGCTGCACCGTTGACGGGTGCCATCCGAACGATCTGGGCTTTCTCTGTATGGCGCAGGTATTCGGCCGCGAGATCGGAGAAATGCTTGGGCGGCAGCAGCACACCGCGCCCTGAAAAAATTCTGTCCGGAAGAAAAAACCTCAGCCGTCGTATGGCGGCTGAGGTTTTGTGATATTCGCATGAAATTATTTCGTCATGTAAATAATGCCGACCGTGTTCGGGCCGCAGTGATTGCAGACCGAGCAACTGGCGTCGGTCGGAATAATGTTGGCAAACGGCTGCAGCTCGCGGATCTTGTTCACAACGGCGTCGATGTAGGAGGGATCGATTTTGGAATGCGTGATAAAAATCGTGTCCAGATCCAGATCATCGCGTCCCTTGAGCTTGTCCTCCAGAAACTGCATATGGACGGCGGCAAGATTGCCGCGGTATTTCTTTGTAACGCCCATTTTGGCATCGCGGACTTCGATGCAGGGTTTCAGCTTCAGCACGTTGGCGCCCAGTGCGGCAACGCCCGAGCAGCGGCCGCCCTTCCACATATATTCCAGCTGATCCAGAACAAAGCTGACCTCAATATGGTCGCGCAGTTCGTTCACAGCGGCAAGGATCTCCTCGACCGTTTTTCCCTCCTGCGCCATTTTGGCGGCGCGGATGGCCAGCATCCCCATACCGGAGGAAAGCGAGCGGGAATCGACCGGGTAAACGTCTTCAAAAGCGGCCGCCCCGGCTTTATGATTGGCGTGCGTAACGGTCATTTCGGAGCTGATGCTGAAATGAATGACCGCGTAGCCCTGTTCCACATACGGCCGGTACCAGTCTTCACACATTGTCGGCGAAGGAGCAGACGTCGTTGTCAGCTTGCCGGTTCTTCTGTAATATTCGTAAAGATCGTCAGGATGGACGTCCACGCCGTCCAGGCAGGGCTTGTCGCCAAGATTGACCGGCAGCGCGAAAACGTCGATATTGTACTTTTCCAGAAGATCCTTCGGCAAATCGCAGGTACTGTCCGCACAGATTTTAATTGGTTTTGCCATTTGATTCATCATCCTTTCCGTCATCCGGCAGCTGCCGACGCCGCCGCATCGCTTCGGGCGTCTTCCGACAGAAACCGCCGCAAACCCTTCGAAATAGTTCGAAAGTTTGAAATTATTATAGCATTGTGAATCAAAAATTGCAACTGCGCGCGACAAAACGACTTTATGCCTGCAGATCGTCTCCGGAAACGGTAACAAAACTGTAATTTTTGAATTGGCGGTTTTGGCTTGCAAAACGCAGTGAATATGGTAAAATGAAATAGTTAAAAATACAAGAATAAGCTGTCAACGAAGAAAGTGGTGGTATGGTTGGTCTTTTCCAGTCTGGAATTCCTGTATCTGTTTTTTCCGCTCTGTATGCTTTTTTATTGCATCGCAAAAACGACTAATCTGCGCAACGCGGTTCTGATCGTGTTTTCGCTGTTCTTTTATGCCTGGGGAGAGCCTGTTTATCTGTTTCTGATGCTCGGGACGGTGCTGGCGGAATATTTCTTTGCGCTCGGCATCGAAAAGTTCCGCCGGACGGTGCTCGGCAAGCTTTGTCTGGCCGGCTCGCTGGTGGTGGCGCTCGGGCTTCTGGCAATTTTCAAATATGCCGGTTTTCTGGTGGGCAGCGTCAACAGCCTGTTCGGGCTTTCCATTCCGGTGCCGCAGATCGATCTGCCGATCGGCATCTCTTTTTATACGTTCCAGATCGTTTCGTATCTGGTCGACGTTTACCGCGGGGATGTCCGGGCGCAGCGGCAGCCGCTCAAGCTGCTGCTGTATATCAGCCTGTTCCATCAGCTGATCGCGGGGCCGATCGTGCGGTACGAGCATATCGCCGACGAGATCGACAACCGCCGCGTGACGCCGGTGGAGGTCTCCATGGGGATCGACCGCTTTATTGTCGGGCTGGCCAAGAAGGTGATCCTGGCCGATACCTGTGCGCAGCTTGCAAAAACATATCTGGAAAGCAGCAATCTTGCCGAAGTTCCGGTGCTGGGCGCATGGTTCGGACTGATCATGTATTCCATGCAGATCTATTTTGATTTTTCCGGCTATTCCGATATGGCGATCGGTATGGGCCGCATGGTCGGATTCCATTATCACGAAAACTTCAATTATCCGTATCTTTCCGGCTCCATTACGGAATTCTGGCGCCGGTGGCATATGTCGCTCGGCTCGTTTTTCCGCGATTATGTCTATATTCCGCTCGGCGGCAACCGCTGCAGCTCCGCGCGCCACATTTTCAATCTGTTCATCGTCTGGTTCCTGACGGGCCTCTGGCACGGCGCCAGCTGGAATTTTGTCATGTGGGGACTTTACTTTTTCGTGTTTCTGGTGCTCGAAAAATATTTTATCGGCAAGTTCCTGTCGAAGCACAAAATCTTTTCACACATTTATTTCCTGTTCCTGATCGTGATCGGTTGGATGATCTTCTATTACACCGATATTTCGCGGATGGGGACGCTGTTCAAGGGGCTGTTCGGGCTGAACGGCAACGCCTTCACCTCCGCAACGGTGATGACGTATTTCAAGAATAACGTCTTCTTTGTGCTGGCGGCGGTCATCGCCTGCACCCCGGTGCTCAAGGTCATCAAAAAGCTTTATGTGCGCGTGTGCCAGAGCGGCGTAAAGGCCAATGCAGACGGAACGCTCGTTTCGGAACGCAATATTCCGGCGGCCGCGGCCTATGTGGTCAAGGGCATCGTGCTGGCGCTGCTGCTCTTTACGTCGACCGCCATGCTGGTCGGCAACACCTATCATCCGTTTATTTATTTCCGCTTCTGAGCAGAAAGGAAGAGCCTGATCCATGAAGAAAAAATATTTCAAATATAAATCCGGCATCGCGCTGTTCTTTTCCGTGCTGCTGGTGGTCGGGATGGTCAATCTCGCGGTGCCGAAGCCGACGTATTCCGAAGAAGAAAAGCGCACGCTTGCCGCTAAGCCGGAGTTTTCCTTTTCCGCTCTGGCGGACGGAAGCTATATTTCCGGTCTTTCCGCCTATCTGAGCGATACCTTTCTCGGCCGCGAAGCACTGGTCTCCTATGTCGGAAAGCTGAAAAAGCTTTACGGCATCAACGGCGACAAAACGCCGACCTTTATTCCGAATACGGAAAGCGGAGATATCGGCAAAGCGGAGGATCCGTCTTCCGCAGTGGAATCCGCGTTGGAATCCGCCGCAGGAACGTCCTCGTCTCCTTCCGGCGAAACAAGCTCCCAGCCGGTCTCCTCGGAGGAAACCAGCTCCACCAACTACCACGAAGAGGGCGACGTCGTCAAGACGGATATCGGCCTGATCCTGGTCAACAGCACGGTTTTTCAGCTGTATGGCTATGCGCCGAAGGTAAACGAGCGCTACGCAAAAAATGTCAGTCTGTTTGCAGAAAAATATCCCACAGTCAACACGATGTGCATGGTCGTGCCGATCAATTCGGAATTCTATGCGCCGGAAGGCTTCCAGACGACCAGTCAGAAGGAATCCATCGAAAAGATCTATTCCATGATGAGCGACCAGGTGACGACGATCGACGCTTACAGCAGCCTCGCGCAGCATCTGGGAGAGGAAATTTATTTCCGTACCGATCACCACTGGACGCAGCTGGGCGCCTATTACGGCTATACCGCCTTTGCAAAAGCTGCGGGGATCAGCGATCCGATGAAGCTCGACGGGCTGCGCACGGTAAGCTATACCGGTTTTCTGGGCAGCCTGTACAACAACCTGAAGGGGAAGGTGGACCGTTCCGCGCTGGAAAACGATCCCGATACCCTGACGGTTTATTATCCGGATTATAATTATAAGCTTTCTTATTATCCGCCGGAAAGCATCACGCAGCCGGCGAGCTATCTGGGCAAAGGCACACTGATTGCAGAAAACCCGAAAAGCTATATGTGCTTCATCCACGGCGACCAGCCTCTGGAAAAAATCGAGAATCTTGATAATCAGAACGGCAAAACGCTGATCGTTTTCAAGGAATCGTATGCCAATGCGTTCGTCCCGTTCGTCTGCCACGATTATCAGACGACGCTGGTGGTGGATCCGCGCTATTTCAAACAGAATCTGAGCGACCTGATGAGCATGTACGACGTGACGGATGCGCTGTTCCTGAACTATATCATGGCGCCCGGCACATCGCAGCGCGTGGATGAGATCCAGAATATGATCGCAAAATAAAAAGCATTGCAGCCAAAAGCTTTCTCTGAAACAGCAGGGGAGGCTTTTGGCTTTCCTGCAGAAGGCGGCTGCTTTCCGGCAGGAGGCGAAACCCGCAGAAAGGAAGGGGAAAAACGTATGAGCGAAAAGAAAAAAACGATGCTGGTACGCATCGTTGCAGGCCTGATTGTGTTTCTGATGGTGAGCGGGATCCTGCTTTCGGTGCTGGGGACGTGAGCAAAAAGGGCGTTTTTCGGCGCAGACCCTGCGGAAAGGTTGAATTTTCCTTCCGTTTCGCGTATACTATAGGTATTCTGTCCTCCGTTTCATCTGCGGAGAGGCGAAAGGAATGATCGCACATGGAAAAAGAGAAGAAAACATTTTATATCACTACGCCGATCTATTACCCTTCGGGGAATCCGCATATCGGCCACTGCTACACAACGGTGGCGTGTGATGCCATCGCGCGCTACAAACGAATGCAGGGCTATGACGTCATGTTTCTGACCGGTACCGATGAGCACGGCCAGAAGATCGAACAGAAGGCGAAAGACAAGGGCGTCACGCCGAAGCAGTACGTGGATGAGATCGTTGCGGTGTTCAAAAACCTCTGGAGCTACATGAACATCAGTTACGACCGCTATATCCGTACAACGGACGATTATCATGTGGAAGCGGTGCAGAAGATCTTCAAGGAGCTTTACGACCGCGGCTATATTTACAAGGGGGAATACGCAGGCAAATACTGCACCCCGTGTGAAAGCTTCTGGACGGAAACGCAGCTGGTGGACGGCAAATGCCCGGACTGCGGCCGCGATGTGATCGATGCAAAAGAAGAGGCGTATTTCTTCAAACTTTCGCAGTTTGCCGACCGCCTGGAGGATCTGCTGCTCAATACGGATTATCTGCGCCCGAAAACGCGTGCGCAGGAGCTGGTCAACAACTTTATCCGTCCCGGTCTGGAGGATCTCTGCGTTTCGCGCACCTCCTTCACATGGGGCGTTCCGGTTTCCTTTGATCCCGGGCATGTGGTCTATGTCTGGGTGGACGCGCTTTCCAACTATATTACGGCGCTGGGCTTTGACAATGAAAAATACAACGATTTTGAAAAATACTGGCCTGCCGATGTCCACATGGTCGCAAAAGACATCATGCGCTTCCACGCGATCATCTGGCCGGCCATCCTGATGGCGCTCGAGCTGCCGCTGCCGAAGCATCTGGCCGTTCACGGCTGGATCACCTTCAACGGCAAAAAGATGAGCAAATCGCTCGGCAACATCGTCGATCCGCTGGTGCTCGGCGAACGCTACGGGGCGGACGCCATCCGCTATCATATCCTGCGCGAAATGGCGCTGGGCGCAGACAGCTCGTTCTCGAACGAGATCATGATCAACCGCATCAATTCCGACCTTGCCAATGATTTCGGCAATCTGGTTTCGCGCACGGTCGCAATGGTGATCAAATATTTCGGCGGAACGCTGCCGCAGGAGCGCGAAGCAGCGGATTCAGACCGGGAATTCATTTCCATGATCTCCGGCCTGCGCGCCGTTGTGGATGACCTGATCGATCAGACGCAGCTGAGCAACGCGCTGGCAGAGATCTTCAAGGTCGTGTCCCGCGCAAACAAATATATCGATGAAACAACACCGTGGTCGCTGGCAAAGGATGAAAGCAAAAAAGCGCGCCTTGCGTCGGTACTGTACAATCTGCTGGAAAGCATCCGGGTAACAGCTGCCCTGCTGACGCCGTTTATGCCCACCACGATGCCGAAGGCGCTCGAACAGATCGGCGCTTCCGCGGCGGATACCGCATATGACAACCTGAATCGTTTCGGCGTGCTTCCTGCCGGTGTTACGGTGAAAAAGGGCGAGATCCTGTTCCAGCGGATCGATATGGATCAGGAGATTGCGGCGCTCAACGAGATGATCGCCAAGCAGCAGCAGGCTGCGCAGAAGGATGCCCGGCCCGCCGAAGGCAAGCCGGAAGAGAAACCGCAGGAAAAAGAAAAGCCGGCGCAGATCACGATCGAAGACTTTGAAAAGGTCGAGCTGCGCGTGGCAAAGATCATTGCCTGCGAACCGGTCAAGCGCGCAAAGAAGCTTCTGAAAATTACGCTGGATGACGGGGAAGGCGAACGCACCATCGTTTCCGGCATCGCAAAGCACTACACTCCTGAGCAGCTGATCGGCCGCAACATCATTGTGATCGCCAATCTGGCGCCGGCCACGCTCTGCGGCGTGGAAAGCAGCGGGATGCTGATTGCCGGTGATACGCCGGACGGCGGCGTCAAAGTGGTCTTTGCCGACGATCTGCCTGCGGGCACACGTCTGCACTGACCGTGGAATGAATCAAAAGTGCGATACGGCCGAAGGGATCTTCCCCGCGCCGTGTCGCATTTTTCGTGAAACCGGAAGGATCGGAGGAGGCAGGGAACGTGGAGACTGAAAAAATGCTGACAGGAATTTTTGATTCGCACGCCCATTATGACGACGCGGCGTTTGAGCAGGATCGTGACGCAGTGCTGACCGGCCTGCCCCAGAAGGGCGTCTGCGGTGTGATCTGCGCGGCAAGCAATCTGGAAAGCGCCGGTCAATGCATCCGGCTTGCGGAACAGTATGATTTTGTTTATGCCGCGGCGGGAATCCACGGGCTGGACGTGGAGACTGTCCGCGCGGATTCCATGGAACGGCTGGCTGCGCTGCTGCCGCACCGCAGAGTGGTCGCCGTTGGGGAGATCGGGCTGGATTATCATTATGATACGCCGCGGGACGAACAGATGCGGCTGATCCGCGCGCAGCTTGCGCTGGCGAAGGATTTTGATCTTCCCGTGATCCTGCATGACCGCGAGGCGCACGCGCCGATGCTGGAGCTGCTGCGGGAATTCCGTCCCCGCGGCGTGGTGCACTGCTTTTCCGGCAGCGTCGAAATGATGCGCGAGGTGGTTTCGCTCGGGCTGATGATCGGTCTTGGCGGAGCGGTAACGTTCAAAAACGCCGTACAGCCGGTGCGGGTGGCAGCGGAAGTACCGCCCGACCGGCTGCTGCTGGAAACCGATGCGCCCTATATGACGCCGGTTCCGCTGCGCGGAAAAAGGAATGATTCCTCGCTGATCGCCCACACGGCAGAAAGAATCGCCGGAATCCGCGGCGAGGAAACGCAGACGGTGGTCGACCGCGCAAGGGAAAACACCTGCCGCCTGTTCGGAATCGAACTGCCGGGGCCGTTTGCCTGCTGATGACTGGTTTGCCGGTTCAGAATTCCGGCGCAGGATCGAAAACCGTCTCAATTTTTCTCGGAGAACATTCCGGAGAGTAAACAAAACGCTCCATATGACTTCCGGTAAAAAAATATTCGGGTGCAGCAGGGGAATAATCGTAGCGGAAGGTATCGATCACGATCAGCTTGATCTTCATTTTTTCCGGCAGAAGGCTTTTGATGTACACACTGGCCTGCTGCCCCGGGGAAACACCTTCTTTGGGTTCCGCCAGCCCGGCAAGGTTCGGCGTAAGCTCCACAAAGATGCCATAATCCTCCACCGAACGCACCACCCCCGCAACGGTTTCTCCGGGAGCGAACAGGGAGGCGTTTTCCTCCCACGTTCCCAGCAGCTCCTTGTGAGAAAGGCAGATCCGCCCTTCTCCGTCGATGGAGCGGACAACGGCGCGGATATCCATCCCCGGGGAAAACCGCTCCCGCGGATGGGCGATGCGGGAAACGGAGATGGCGTCGATGGGGATCAGCGACGGGATCCCGCAGCCGATATCGACAAACGCACCGAATGGTTCCAGATGCGTCACCCGCGCGCCGATCACATCGCCGGGGCGCAGCGCGGCGAGATATTCCCGGCGGCATTCCTCCTGCGCCGCCCGGCGGGAAAGCGTGGCGTAGGTGCGCCCGTTGATGCCGGTGAATCCGGTCACAAAAAAGCTGACCGGTTTGTTGACGCGGGAGATCATCGCAATATCCTTTACGGAGCCTTCCGCAATGCCGAGCGCGCCCTCCTCGCGCGGGATGATCCCTTTCATGCAGCCAAGATCCACGATCAGATTATGGGAGCTGTCGCAAACGGCGGCGCGGGCCTCCAAAAGCTGGTGCAGGCGCATGGCTTCGCCGAGCGCCGCCTGGGAACGCATAGCGGCGCGGTTTTCGGCGGTGTCGATCAGCCAGCCCTCCGGTCTGAATTCTTTCATTTTCCATTCCATCCTTTCCGTTTTCCTCCGCTATCATCGTAGCTTTGCGGGGGATTCCGAGCCATTATTATGCGCGGAGACTCGCCGGTATGCTCTCCGGCTGCATTTTGCGCGCGGACTGGCTGATGGGGCACACATTTTTGTGCGCAGGGATGTTTTTTGAAGCGGATTGTGATACAATAAAAATGATATCGTTCAAAATGGGGGAACGTCGAATGGATGTCCGTGTCGGAGATATTTTGGAAATGAAAAAGGAGCATCCGTGCGGTGCGCGCCGTTTTCTGGTGCTGCGCTCCGGAATGGATTTCCGTCTGCGGTGTGAAAAGTGCGGACGGGAACTGATGGCTCCGCGCGCAAAGATCGAAAAGAATATCCGCCGGATCATCCGTCCGCAGGAACAGCCCGGGGAGGAACAGAACGCCTGATGTTTGAAAAGGTTCAAGCAATCGAAGAAAAATACGAGCAGCTTTCGCAGCAGCTCTGTGACCCGGCCGTTGCGGCGGATGCGGAGCGTTACGGCGCGGCGATCCGGGAATACAAGACGATCGAACCGATCGTGCTGAAATACCGGGAGTACCGCGCGGCGCAGCGGCAGGCGGCGGATGCCCGGGCGATGCTGGACGACGCCGCGCTGGAACGGGAACTGCGGGAGCTGGCGGCGGAAGAGCTGGAGCAGGCGCGCCGGCAGGAGCAGGACGCGGCCGAAGAGCTGCGCGTGCTGCTGCTGCCCAAGGATCCCAACGACGACAAAAACGTGATCATGGAGATCCGCGGCGGCGCAGGCGGGGAAGAAGCCGCCCTGTTTTCCGCGGTTCTTTACCGGATGTATTCCATG
>JAQXJH010000128.1 GCA_029008595.1 Bacillota bacterium | reverse complement strand
GAAGTATTTTTGCCAGTTGTCATGAGCGGTAAACGAATGATTTCACCGGCTCTATATGGGAAATACCGTGTTCGGGCAGTTGATGAACCTTACAAATTAACCGGACGGAAAATTACTGCGATAAATTCGGGGATGGCGGTTCGCGCGGACATTTATCAATCCTACCGATATGACGAAAGTCTATTTTTGGATTATATTGATCATGATTTTATGCGATGGTGCCGACAGAATAAAAAAGAGATTTGCATTATGGAAAATGTAATTTTACAGCAATCGTTTTTTTCAGACAGCAGACCGAAAAAAGAACAGGCATTAGCCCGCTATAGAATCTTTTCAAAGGACTTTCAAATATACGCTTCTAAAAAAGGAAATAACAAGTTCATTACAAAACTGCAGCTGTTAAAAAATCGAATTCATCTGGAATTGACGTGTGATCGGCACAAATAATGTTAGGGGGACAAAAGTGTGAAGGAAATCAAGCGCTTAAGCGGGGGATGTCGGCATATTTTATATACGTCGATCGGAACGGTTTTATTAATATTGGCGGCATTTATTGATCCGATAAATCACTATATATCTGCGCTGCTGCTGTTGACGGGTGCGGTAGCGCTGTATTTTCTTTTTGCTTTGACGGCAGGTTCTAAAAATTATCTGTCACTGAGGGCTGTTTTTACATTGATCTGGCTGTTTACGATTGGGCTGGCTGATCTTAAATTGGTGGATTATCAGGAGCCGTGGCAGCGCGCCACGTGGTTCTTGTTGGCATTGGCGTATGCCGTATTTCAAATCGGTCTTATGATCGGCAGTCGATTGGGAGAAAAAATATCGGATTGGCTTACCGCAAAGCGTGGGCTACAAAAAGGAAGGCTGAAATTTGAATTACATCCGGAGCGTCTGTTCGGTATTTGTGTGGCTGTTTCTGCCGTCGGACTCGTATGCTTTGTAATCAATGTTTGCATTCGCGGATGGATTCCCTACTTCGTCAAAGAGACGGGAATGTATGCGCAATTTTATACTAAATTTTATCTGTTTGCCGTTGCAGCCAGCATGATTTCCGGGCTATGCTATTATTGCTTAAAAACACAGCAATTGGCTAAATGGAAAAAAGCGATCCTGATTTTCTGCATTCTTTATTCCACCTTTATTTTTCCGATTTTAGTTGTATCCCGCGGTACATTTATCTGTTCTGCATTGTCATTAACGGCGGCTATTTTCTATTTGAATAAGAAAAAGTTCTGGGTTCTCGTGACATGTGTTGTAGTGATGTTTGGTGTGTATGAAATAGGCTCAGCGGCAAGAAATTACACCAGCGATCAGCTTAATGCCCTGTTTCAGCCATCAGAAATCGTCATTAATCCGGGAACAGATAATCCATTGGAACCTGGCGAAAATCCGAATCATGAAGATCCCGGTGAACTGACTTTTCAGCTCCCGGGAAAGGTAGCGTTTCTGTATAGTTATCTTACGGTGGGCCACGACAATTTTAACGAGGCAGTGCAGAATGCAACAGAGTACACCTATGGGATTCGCCAGTTAAAACCTTTTAATGTTTTGCTTCGAAGCTCAAAAATAGATGATGTCATTGCCACAGGCGAACGTTATTTGGTAAAACCGTATTTAACGACAGTAAACTTAATAGGAAATGCTTATTACGATCTCCGATGGTTTGGTGTCGGTCTGTTTGTGCTGCTTTGGGCGATTGGATTCGGAGCAATTGAATCATGTTATTTGAAAGGAAAAGGCGTTTTCTCCCTGCTCGTTTTGGGAAATACACTGACTCCGGTAGCACTCTGCTTTTTTGAGAGCTGGATGAGTGAATTTTCCGTGTGGATGCATTGGGGGCTGATTTTGATTTTATGTCTGATTGCCTGTATTACTGTGGTTCCGAAAAAGAATCCGATGAAGCAGTAATTCGGCTGATTAAAAAATTTTCATGCGGAGCAGCCGGTGAGTTGCCGATCGCTGCAGTATGGATCAGCATGAGCGAAAAGGAAATATCAGAGTGAAAGTTGCTAATTTATTCAAGCGAAAAAAAGATCGGACATCCTCCGGCAGCAGCGCTGCAAAGGCGGGGCTGTGGTACACGGTCGGAAATATGATGATCAAAGGGATCACGTTTTTGTCGATCCCGATCTTTTCCCGGATCATGTCGCAGGAGGACTATGGCCTTTACAATACGTTTCTGTCTTACGCGTCTATCCTGACGATCTTTCTGGGGCTGGCGCTGAATACCAGCATCAAAAATGCAAAATATGATTTTCCCGAGAAGCTGAACAGCTATTGCTCCTCGCTGTCTTTGCTGATTTTGTGCAATACGGTTCTTGTCGCAGTGCTCAGCGCCGTTTTTTCCGCACAGCTTGGCGCTTTTGCAGCGCTTGGTGGCGGAATGGCAGTGCTGATGGTAGCGGACAGCTTCGGCAACGCGATGCTGACCTTTTACAATGCATCGCTGGCCGTTGATTTCCGATATAAAGAATATCTCGGGCTTTCGTTCTTCTATTCTATCAACAGCATTCTGCTTTCTGTCCTTTTGATTCTGGGTGTTTTTCCGGAGAACGGATACCTTGCCCGTACGCTTGGCAGCGTGGTTCCGCTGCTTTTGATTTCCGGATACGTTCTGGTAAGGCTGTTTCATTCGGCAAAGCCGCGTTTTTCCGGAGAGTACTGGAAGTACGGTCTCAAATTCAGTTTGCCTCTGATCCCGCACGGACTGTCACAGATCCTGCTGTCCCAGTTTGACCGGATCATGATCCTGAATACGATCAGTGAAACCAAGGCGGGGATCTACAGCTTTGCGTATAATATTGCGATTTTATACCAGGTTCTTTCAACCTCCATGGATACCGCCTGGACGCCGTGGTTTTACGAGCGGATGGCGGCAGGAGATGAGGCAGGGATCCGGAAGAAAACTTCCTGGTATGTGCTGCTGATGTCAGGGGTCGCCGTTCTGTTGATGCTTGTCTGCCCGGAAGTGATCCTGCTGATGGGCGGAGCAAAATACGCAGAAAGTAAATACAGCGTGATCCCGATTGTGCTTGGCATGTATTTTGCTTTTTTATATTATCTTCCCGCTGCGGTAGAATATTATTACAAAAAAACAAAGCTGATCGCTGTCGGTACAGTTTGTGCGGCAGTCATCAATATTGTCCTGAATGCAGTCTTTATTCCGTTGTACGGCTACCTTGCGGCAGCGTATACAACCGTTGCCTGCTATATTCTTTACTTCTTTTTCCATCTTTTTATCGCGCGCAGGCTGCTCGGACGCTTTTTGTTCAACATGAAGAATCTGCTTTGTTCCGCGCTTGCGGTCTGTGTCTTTTCTGCGGTCTGCCTGCTGCTCGTCGATCATCCGGTGATCAGGCTTGCCGTGCTGGGGGCGCTGGTTTTGGCTGCCGCTGCAGCGGCATTCCGGAATAAAGAGATGCTGAAGCCGCTGCTGAAAAAGATACTTGGCAAGCGTGACTCATAATATTTTGAAAGGAAGCTTTCATGGTGGCAAAACGAGATTGCGATAAACTTAATTTTACAGTCGGTCCGGTCATGTCGTCCCCGGAGATTCTGGAGATCGGAGGAAGCCAGGTGCCGTATTTCCGTACGGCAGAGTTTTCTGCGGTGATGAAGGAAAACGAGCAGATCATGAGGGAGCTGATGTATGCTCCGGATGGCGCCCGCGCAGTTTTTCTGACAGGATCGGGAACGGCAGCCATGGAAGCGGCGGTGATGAACTGCCTGACCGAACAGGATCGGGCGATCGTGGTCAATGGCGGAAGCTTCGGCGCGCGCTTTGCACAGATCTGTCAGGTGCACGGGATCCCGTATCAGGAGAGCCGTCTGGCAGCAGGTACGGCGCTGACGGCAGAGGATCTGGCGCCGTTGGAAGGACAGGGCTATACAGCGTTTTTGGTCAATCTGGGCGAAACCTCGACCGGCGTGCTGTACGATCTGCCGCTGATCGCTGATTTCTGCCGCCGAAACGGTTTGTTTTTAGTGGTAGACGCGATCAGTGCATTTCTGGCAGATGAGCTGAATATGGAACAGTGCGGTGCAGGTGTCGTGCTGACCGGTTCGCAGAAAGCGCTGGCGCTGGCGCCCGGCATTTCCGTCCTGATGCTGTCGGAAGAAGCGCAGCAAAGGATCGCGCAGCATCCGGCCCGGTGCATCTATTTTGACCTGTCGGATTATCTGAAAAATATGGAGCGGGGTCAGACACCGTTCACGCCTGCGGTGGGGATCCTGCTGGAAATGAATTGCCGCCTGCGTGAATTGCAGGCCGTCGGCGGAGCCGAAGCCGAGCACCGGAGAATCGGCGCATTGGCGAATGATTTCCGGAGCAAAATCGGAGATCTGCCGTTTGAACTGTTTGCGCAGACGCCTTCCAATGCGGTAACGGCGCTGCGTGTTACCGGGAAAACGCCTGCAAACGAAATTTTTGAAACGCTGAAAAACGATTACGATATTTTTGTCTGTCCGAATGGCGGAGAATTGAAGGAGACGGTGCTCCGGGTCGGGCACATCGGATGTCTGACTGCGAAGGATAATGATGTTCTGATCGCTGCGCTGCGCGATATGATGGCGAAAGGAAAGATGATTCCGTGAAAGCATTGATTTTTGCCGCCGGGCGCGGCACCCGTATCAGCCGTTATCTGAACGGAAATCCGAAATGTACGGTTCAGGTCGGCAATGAAGCGCTGATCCATTACACGGTTCGTATGCTGAAAAAGCATGGCGTGGATCAGATCGCGCTGGTGGTAGGCTATCAGCAGCAGGCGATCCGCAGCGTGCTGCGCGATTTTGATGTTTCGTTCTTTTATAATCCCTTTTTTGATGTGACCAACAGCATTGCATCTGCGTGGTTTGCCCGGGATTTTATTGCCGGAGACGATATTCTTTTCATGAACGGGGATGTTTTCATGGAGGAAGCTCTCCTGCAGGAGCTGTTGGCTCAGAAATGCACCGGATCGGTACTGTTTTCGGATGAGTCGAGAAAGGAAGAAGCGGATTACAAGCTGTATTATGAAAACGGCCGGCTGCTCAAATACGGCAAAGAATTGACCGGTTCCGACGTGACCGGAGAATATATCGGCGTGGCGCGTGTCGACCGGGACTTTCTGCCGCAGTTTTCTGCGCGGCTGAATGAAATGATCTCTTCACAGCAGCACGGCGTTTGGTGGGAAAATGTGCTCTATTCGCTGAGCGACTGTCGGTTTGTTGAGGTACGGAATATCAGCGGACGGTTTTGGGCTGAAGTAGATTATATTGAAGATTACGAGCGGATCGCAGAGTTTGTAAAAACGCATCCGACCGTCTGACTTGAAATATGGGAGGAAGATCTGTGAAATACAGTACCATCCGCAAGGAATACCAGCATCACGGCTTGAACGGCATGGTGTTTGTCGATCCGTATGCAACGCTGCTTTCGCCCCTGACGACGAAGCTTTTTCTGAAACTGGGCTGGATCCCGAATGTCGTTACGCTCTGCATGATCGGCAGCGGAATCCTTGGCGCCGTTTTTTTTGCACTGCCGTTTTTGTGGGCCAAAATTCTGGGTACGGTTCTGATCCATCTGTGGTATGTTCTGGACTGCAGCGACGGAGAAGTGGCGCGGATCACAAAGCGCTTTTCCAAATTCGGTACGGAAATTGATTATACGGCGCATATTGTCAATCATCCGCTGTTTCTGGCTGCGTTTTTGTTGACGCTGCTGCAGAGCAATACCGGGATCTCTCAGCTGACGCTTTGCGCAGTTTTCTTTGGGATTCTTGCGCTGAATATGATCTATCGCAATTTGAGCAGCTTCGGTCTGCTGTATGATTTAAAAACGGAGAAAAACGCTTCCGCTGTGCAGCCGGGGCGTTGGGGATTGAAGCAGCTGATCGTTTTTTGCTCCAATATCTTTGTTCAGCTGCCCAATTTTGCGCTCCTTTTTCCGATCGTATCTTTTATTTCTTCGCAAGCCGCGTTTTGGTATGCTGTCATTGTGCTTGGCTTCAATGTGCTTTTTGTCCCGTACGGCGTGCTGAGCTGGCTGCGCAGAATCGTCAATCAATAACGGTCAGGCTGCCAAAAGGAGTCTCTTGTCATTGATCGCAGTGATTTCTCAGAAGAAGGAGGACGAAAGATGAAAAATATTGCTGAACCGGCTCCCACCGAATGCAGTGCGTGCGGTGCGTGCTTTGCGGTTTGTCCGGTACATGCTGTTTCATGGAATTCTTCCGGTGTGTTTTTAAGAGCACAGGTTGACGATACGCGCTGCATTGGGTGCGGCAAATGTCAATCGGTCTGTCATCGTTTTTCTCAGCCTCCTGCGGAGTCCATTTATTCTCACCGGCAGGTCTTTGCGGGGGCCAGTAAAAACGAACAGGTTTTAGCGAGATCTACTTCCGGCGGAGCGGCGTATGAACTGGCACGTACAGCGCTGAGAAACGGATATTTTGTCATTGGATCCGTCTATGATGCAGCAGAACAGCGTGCAAAGCATGTCATTGCTCAGAACGAAGAGGAACTGCAGGCGCTTTGCGGATCAAAGTATATTCCCAGCGATCTTTCTGAAATCTGGACAAAAATTTCTCCGGAACAGAAATATCTCGTGGTCGGCACCCCTTGCCAGATTGCAGGCATGCGGGCCGCTGCCAAACAGCGGCACACGGAAGAGCAATTTGTTTTTGTCGATTTTTTCTGTCACGGGAACTCTTCCGTTCTGGTCTGGAATGAATATTTGGATTATCTGAAAAAACAGCTGGGAGGAACGCCGGAAACGGTACAATTCCGCTGCAAGGAACGCGGATGGCATTCCTTTTTGCTGAAGGCTTCTTCCGGAAAAGCAGTATATTATGGAGAAGGAGCACACGACCCGTTCTATGCGCTGTTCTTATCCGAAGCATCGATTGATAAGGACTGCTTTGCATGCCGTTTTCGCTTCGATCAGATTGCAGCAGACATTCGGGTCGGTGATTTTTGGGGAGAAAAGTATCAGCAGAATAACAAAGGCGTGTCGGTGATCCTTGCGCAGACGGAATGCGGTGCGCAGTGGCTGGAAAAGCTGCAGCAGGAAGGCTCCATGCAGCTGCAGCCGTGTGATTTTGAAGAACTGCGCCGGCTGAAAGAAGGAAACGATCACGGCCGAAAACCGATACCGCCGTTTTATGATGAGGCGATGCGCCGTCTGCAGGAAAACGGACTGGAGTCAGCAGCACAGTATGCGGCTGACTGTCAGAGAAAAAATCGGATCAGAAGCCGGATCGGCGGGATCCTGCGCCGTTTGAAGATCAGACGGTAAAGTTCAAAAGAAAAATCAAGTATGTGGGATGATGAGAGAAGCTTATGAATATTTTGTTGCTCAATGCAGGCAATACCTATAACTACGGTTCGATGATGATGGCAGAAAATCTGATTCATTATATGCACCAGGAAGCACCGGAGGATCAGTTTTGGATCCACGGAGAAGAACAGCATGTGCAGAGGCTGCGCGAAGCAACCGGTTTGGATTCACTGAAAGCAGTCAATTTTTCGGAATTGATCTGGTGTAAAAAGATTCGGATCGCAGATATTCTGCATCGGGCAGGGATCCCGGTGCTTTCGCCTCTGGCAGAACGGATGGACCGCATTTATTTTTTGGGCGGAGACGATTTTACTGAGATATATGGATCAAAGCAGCTTGTCTGGTGCCTGAAGATGATCGATATGCTGAAGCGGAAAAACCGGAATTATATGGCGTTGGTCGGGCAGACGATCGGGCCTTTTTCGGCCGGTATAGAGCCGCAGGCAATCAGCATCTTCAAAAAAATGGACTTGATCTCCTTGCGGGAACAGGAATCTTTTGATTACTTGAAAGGGAAAGGGCTGCAGAGGATCGAAATGACGTCGGATCTGGCGCTGCTGCCGCTTTGCCGCGAGCCGCAGATGCAGAAAATTCCGTCTGACCGGAAAACGCAGGTTTTGTTCTGCCCGAGTCAGATCATGCATCATTATGCAAAGATAGACGATGTAACAAAGTTCCGTGATCTGAATGAAAAAATTGCGCGGAAAGTGTTGGAAGATCCGGAACTGCGCATAGTGATCCTGCCGCATGTTTTTGATGACCGGACACATGGCGATGTAGAAGCTGCCGATGATCTGTACAAACGCCTGGCCGATCAAAAAGATCGGGTGGAACTGATCAAAGATCCTGTACTGCCGTATCAGGTGCGCGAAATGATTTGCTGTTCGCGCTTTATTGTGGCAGAACGGATGCATCCTGCAATTTCCGGTCTGGAATGCGAAACGCCCTCGCTGGTATTTTCCTATGGACGGAAATATGAAGGGATTTTTGAAAAAATGTACGGTCTGGGGCAAACCGTTATTGATATGCGCAACTACGATGACTATGATATCATATGGCAGGATGTGCAGACAGCCATGGACTATATTGCACAGAATCTGGAGACTCTCAGCAACAGGATCGCTGCACGGAATCAGATATCACAGGCAGAAGTGCGGCAGCATATTCATCAACTGGTCACGCAATCACGGTGATCCAATGTCAATGCACGAAAGGAAATGATGATATGAAAGGCATTATTCTTGCCGGCGGAGCCGGAACGCGTCTTTACCCCCTGACGATGGTGACATCCAAGCAGCTGCTGCCCGTTTATGACAAGCCGATGATCTATTATCCGCTTTCCACGCTGATGCTGGCCGGGATCAGGGATATTCTGATCATCTCAACGCCGGCCGACCTGCCGAATTTTGAACGGCTGCTCGGAGACGGCAGCCAGTACGGAATTTCGCTTTCGTACAAGGTACAGCCCTCTCCGGACGGGTTGGCGCAGGCTTTTCTGCTCGGCGAAGAATTTATTGGCGACGAATGCTGTGCCATGGTGCTCGGGGACAACATTTTTTACGGCAACGGATTCGGGAAAATGCTGCGCGCGGCTGCGGCAGATGCCGAAACGGGCAAGGCCACGGTTTTCGGCTACTATGTCAACGATCCGGAGCGCTTCGGCATCGTGGAATTTGATCAGAACGGCAAGGTCATTTCCGTTGAGGAAAAACCAAAGCATCCGAAATCAAATTACTGCATTACGGGACTGTATTTTTACGACCGGCGCGTTGTGGAGTTTGCCAAGCAGGTAAAGCCCAGCGCGCGCGGCGAACTGGAGATCACCGACCTGAACCGGATCTATCTGGAGGACGGTTCGCTCAATGTGCAGCTGCTCGGCCGCGGCTACGCGTGGCTGGATACCGGTACGATGGACAGCCTGGTCGATGCGTCCGACTTTGTGCGGATGATCGAAAAGCGGCAGGGGATCCAGATCTCCGCGATCGAAGAGATCGCCTATAAAAACGGCTGGATCGATCAGAATACGCTGCTGGATTCGGCCAGACGGTACGGAAAATCGCCGTACGGCGAACATCTGAAGCGCGTCGCGGAAGGAAAGATCCAGTATTGAACCGTTTCCGGGAAAGGGAGCTTTTCCGTTCCGGAGAAAATACAAAACGGGCGTTTGTGCCCGATGCATGGAAAGAGGCATTGTTATGATAAAGGTTATCGAGACAAAATTGCCGGAAGTAAAAATCCTGGAGCCGGATGTATTCGGCGATCACCGCGGATGGTTCATGGAAACCTGGTCAAAGCAGAAATTGGAGGCGCTCGGGATCCATCTGGATTTTGTGCAGGACAATCAGAGCTTCACCGCAAAAAAGGGCACTCTGCGCGGGCTGCACTTTCAGAACGGCGAATGGTCGCAGGCCAAGCTGGTGCGCGTGACAGCCGGCGCGGTAATGGATGTTGCAGTCGATCTGCGCAAAGGCTCGCCGACCTATCTGCAGTGGGTGGGCGTTGAGCTTTCTGCGGAAAACAAGCGCCAGCTGTTGATTCCCCGCGGCTTCGGTCACGGTTTTGTCACGCTGACCGATAATGTGGAGTTTGTTTATAAGGTAGATAATGATTACAACAAGGAAAGCGACCGTTCTGTCCGCTTCGACGATCCGTCGATCGGAGTGGAGTGGGGGATCTCCGATCCGATCCTCTCGGATAAGGACCGGAATGCGCCGCTGCTCAGGGACAGCGACTGCAGCTTTGTTTATTCCGAACCGGCAGCAGGAACGGTCTGACAGACAGCTGCCATCATACCGATCATGCAGCTGCGGAAAGGCTGCCGGACAGATTAAAAGGAGTGATTTTTCCATGACGATCATCGTAACAGGCGGCGCCGGATTTATCGGCAGCAATTTTGTCTATTTTCAGCTGAAGAATCATCCGGAAGACCGTATCGTCTGCCTGGATGCATTGACCTATGCAGGCAATCTTGCAACGCTGGAACCGGCGATGCAGAATCCGAACTTCCGTTTTGTCAAAGGGGATATTACAGACCGTGCCTGTGTTTCTCAATTGTTTGAGGAGGAAAAACCGGATATCGTCGTAAACTTTGCGGCGGAAAGCCACGTGGATCGTTCGGTGGAGGATCCGGGCGTTTTTCTGCACACCAATATTATCGGCACACAGGTGCTGATGGATGCCTGCCGCAAGTACGGGATCGGGCGCTATCATCAGGTTTCTACGGATGAGGTGTACGGAGATCTCCCGCTGGACAGGCCGGATCTGTTCTTTACCGAAGATACGCCGATCCATAC
>JAQXJH010000127.1 GCA_029008595.1 Bacillota bacterium | reverse complement strand
CGGTCAGCTGGAGGACTGCCTGCAGAAATATACGGCCGCGCGCCTCTGTTTCGGGACACAGACGCCGTTCCGCTACATTGAACCGCAGTACGTCAAGCTTTTCTGCTCCGACGCAGCCGATGACGAACAGCGCGAGGACATTCTTTACCGGAACCTTGTGCGGCAGCTCCGGGGCTGCTGAGCCACAGAGCGCCGAACGAAAAACAACCAAAAGAGCTGCAGCAGTTTTGGAATTCTGCTGCAGCTCTTTTGTGCTGAAACGGCGTTTTGTGCGGGGCGTCTGCCGGTCGGAACCAATCAAAACGGCAATTCCCCGGTCTGCTTCAGCGGCCGTGACAAAGAGAAACATAAAGCTCCCCGTTAAAAAACCGATCGATGACAATGGCGGCTCCCGAGGAAATGTAAGGATTGTCCTTTACGGAGGCAGCGCCCACATAGAGGGGACGGTACAGCTGGGTCAGGTGGGAGCTGTTGATTTTTTCGCGGATCAGGGAGATCAGCCGATGAGGACGGTAAGTGATCCGCCCGGCGATAATGGCAGCCTCCAGACCGAGAAGATTGCTCTGGTTGACAATGGCGTGCGCAAGATACTGCGCTTCCTCTTCCAGAAAACGATTGCAGAGTTCGTCACCCTCATACGCCAGATCGACCAGCTGTTCCCACGCTGCAATATCAGGCCGGACACGCTGCACACTGTATAACAGCGCGGACAGGGAGGCGTACTGTTCAATGCAACCGCGGTTGCCGCAGGAGCATAAACGGCCGTTGATGTCAATCGAGGTGTGCCCGAACTCGCCCCCGTAACCGTTCGGCCCCGAATATACGGCGTGGTTCAGCACAAGCCCCGCGCCAAGCCCGGCGTTGACATTGATGAGAATAAAGTTGGCATACTTGTTCTTCTCTCCGAAACATTTTTCCGCCTTCGCCATCGCAATGCTGTTGTGCTCGATGATAAAGGGCAGGTCAAGGCGGTTCTGCAGCTCCTGCCGCAAATTCAGAGAATGCCATTCCTTATAAAATCCGGGGGGATTGAGCATTCTGCCGCATTGCTCGTCGAACGGGCCGGGTACAGCTACCCCTGCGCCGATGATCCGTTTTTCCCGGTGGCGCGCGAGCAGCGTTTTTACCTTCCGGGCGACTGCGTCAAGGCTTGCGGAATAATCCGGCAAGGGAGAAAAGCGCCCGAACCGGTCGATGATCTCTCCCCGGAGATTCACAAGACCGATATCGATGCCGTCCCGGTCGATGCTGATGCCGATGATATATCCCCAGTTCCGGTTGATATCAAGCAGCGTGGGCTTGCGGCCTTTTCCGGCCTCGTCCACGGTCTGGTTGGTTTCCGCAACGATCCCGTCATGGATCAGATCGTCGGCAATAATACTCACCGAAGCCTGTGTCAGCCCCGTTTTTCTGGCCAGCGAAATGCGTGACGTTGGCTGCTGATACAAAAGGCTGAGAAGGCGTCTCTGGTTTTCAAACTTCATGGCCTGGCGGTGGGTCATCTCACGCTTCATTGGATACTCCTCTTTTTTTGAAAACATTCGGAAAACAGCAGCGGACAGTATTTGAGTGTATTATATGCGATATGATCAAATAATTCAAGAAAATAAGCGTGAAAACAAAAGAAACACGACCGGAAAAGCCGAAATCTGCCGGAAGATCTCCGCATTTCTCTTGACGCCGGGAAACGGCCACAGTAGAATAGAAATAATTAATTAAACGAATTGATTAAAAGACGGCTGCAGAGAGCCGAATACAGAAAATGCAGAAGAGCGGATCAATTTTGACCGGCAGGGAGGATAAGAGATGTATTATGCGGGGATCGATATCGGCGGAACAAAATGCGCGGTTGTGCTGGGCAGGCAGCAGAACGGCGGCGTGGAGCTTCTGTCCAAAGAAAAATTTCCGACCTTGACAGACGATCCGGGCGGGATGCTGGCCGTTCTGGAACAGTCGCTGAAGCGGCAGATCAAAGAACAGGGGCTTTTGGCCGCAGAACTGGGGGGCATCGGCATTTCCTGCGGAGGCCCGCTGGACGCGCGCGCAGGCGTGATTTTGTCTCCGCCCAACCTGACGGCCTGGGAGGAAGTCCATATCGTGGATCATTTCCGCGCCGCCTTTCGGGTGGATACGGTTCTGGAGAACGACGCCAACGCCTGCGCAGTGGCAGAATGGAAATTCGGTGCGGGCCGTGGTGCAGCCAACATGATATTTCTGACCTTCGGCACCGGGCTGGGAGCGGGACTGATCCTGAACGGAAAATTGTACGGCGGCAGCACCGGGATGGCGGGGGAGATCGGCCATGTGCGCATCACGCAGGGCGGGCCTGTCGGTTACGGAAAGGCAGGTTCGCTGGAGGGCTATTGCAGCGGCGGCGGATTGGCCCAGCTGGGTCGCCATATGGTGGAAGAGGAAGTGAAGGCCGGCCGCTGCCCTCTGCTGCTCAGCGCCTGCGGAAGCGCAGAAAAGATCAACGCAAAAGAGATCGCCCTGCTTGCCGAAAAGGGCGACCCACTGTGCAGGGAGATCTATCGCCTGAGCGGAGAAAAGCTGGGAGTGGGGCTGAGCATTCTGGTGGATCTTCTGAACCCGGATGTGATCGTGATCGGCAGCATTTTCGCCCGCAGCCGCGATCTGCTGTGGGATGCCTGCAATGAAGTGATGCGGCGGGAATGCCTGCCGCAGTCGTACGCCCATTGCCGGGTGGTGCCGAGCATGCTCGGCGACGGAGTGGGCGATGTGGCAGCGCTTTCCGTGATCATGGAAGCCCACCGGCCCGAACAGGAAAAGGAGTCCTCCGGATCCTGAAAACACGGGCGGACAGCGATCGTTTCCGGCGGAATGTGCCGGAGCCGTCATATCTGATTGAGGAAAGAGGAACAGCAAGAATGACGTGCCGGGAACGTTTTGCAAAAACACTGCAGCACCAGCCGACGGATCGCGCTCCCATCGACTTTTGCGGTACAACGCTTACGGGGTGCCATGATACGGTGATCCGCAAGCTGGCCGACCGCATGGCGATCTGCGCCGCGGATACAGGCGAAGCGGTTGAAAAAATACAGAAAGCCTTCGACTGCGATTTCCGCAGGGTGGGCGAGCTGCTGGAACCGCCGAGCAGATATTCCGATTACAGCCGGATGGAGCAGGGAGTATATGTGGACAGCTGGGGGATCACCCGCACATTTCACGGATGGTATTGGGAAATCTCCGAAAATCCGTTCCGCGACCTGACGCTTGAGGAACTGAAGGAATTTCAATGGCCCGACGCGGGGAAAATTGATGAAAGCGTGTTTACCGGCTTTGCGGAACAGGCAAAACGCCTGTTCTATGATACGGATTATGTGGTGGTCGGCGAGCATCCGGTGTACGGCTTTTTCGAGCGGGGATGCTGGATGTTCGGATTCGACGATTTTCTTTACCGGCTGCTGGGGGAACCGGAAACGGTGGATTGGTTCTTCGAAAAATATGCCGCTTATGTGGAGACGATGAACGAGCGGTATTACGGAGCGATCGGCCCGTATATCCATCTGACCACCGGCGGCGACGATTTCGGAACACAGGGCGGCCCGTTCATGTCGCCTGCGACGTTCCGTGCTGCAGTTCAATAAGAACTTTGAAAAGGGCGATGTAGTCCTTGCAAACTATGACGAAGCGGCCTCCTTCCGCCCGGACATTCCCGGCAGGAGCGAATGGGGGTTTATCTGGGAGCGCCTTGACGAGACGATGGGCCAGCCCAAGTGTCCTCCGATCAGGGAATACGAAGATCTGAAAACGTATGCATTTCCGGATCCGATGGCGGAGGGGCGTATGGCGATCGTTTCGCCGGGCAGGTGTGCTTCAGCTGCCCGGTGGATCATCAGACTACGGCGGTCACGGGGAGCGATGAGGAAATTGATTCCTATGTACGGCGCCTGAAAAAGAACCTGGGCAAAAACGGCGGCGGATTTATGAGGTACATCGAGAATTATCCTTCGATCGGCATGAGCGAACGAACCTATAACGTGATTGAAGAAAGCTTTTACCGCCACAAGGAATACTGACCATATAAAGCGCCCCGCGGCGCATTCCGCTGCAGAATATGCTCCGGCTGCTGCACTTGCCGGGCGGAAGGGAATATGATAGAATAGAAGCAGGATACCAATAGCAGAAGGAGATGCGGATCCCCATGGCAAACGTGCTTCGGTTTGAAACGGCACGGCTGCTGCTCCGGCCGTATGAGCCGGAGGATGCGGAGGATGTCTGGCGCGTGCTCCGCCGGCCGGAAATTTATGCAACGACGGCCTTTATTCCAAAAGACTATCCGCGCCCGCGCGCCGATTGGTGGATCCGGTATGTCAATACGGCGATCCGGAACCGAACAGGCTATGAGCTTGGCGTTTTCGACCGGAAAACCGGCCGTTATCTCGGGAACGTCGGGCTGGTGAACGTGCGCAGGGAAATGCGCAGCGCCAGCGTGGCATACCATATCGATCCGGACTGGTGGGAACGGGGCATTGCGACCGAGGCCTGCGCGCGCATGGTGCAGTTCGGGTTTGAAACGCTCCGGCTGGAACGCATCAGCGGCAGCTGCATGGTGGTGAATCCCGCGTCCCGGCGCGTCATGGAGCATCTGGGCTTTGTGTTTGAAGGAATTGCGCGGCGGGAGCTGTTCAAGGACGGAAAATTTTATGACATTGCGCACCTTTCCCTGCTGCGGGAGGAATGGAAAGGCTGCGGGAGGGAGAAAAACAGATGAAATGGATGATCGCTTCCGACCTGCACGGATCGCTTTCCGCCTGCCGGAAAATGTTTGCCCGGTTTGAGGCGGAACAGGCCGAACGGCTGCTGCTGCTCGGCGACCTGCTGTATCACGGCCCGCGCAACAATCTGCCGGACGAATACGCCCCCAAAGGCGTGATCGCGCTGTTGAACGCGCAGAAGGAAAACCTGCTGTGCGTGCGCGGCAACTGCGACGCCGAAGTGGATCAGATGGTGCTGGATTTTCCGATCCTTTCGGATTCGCTGTTGTTTATGACCGGCGGGCATATGGTTTTTGCAACGCACGGCCATGTGTTCAACGAGGAAAAGCGGCCGCCGCTGCACCGCGGAGATGTTCTGCTGCACGGCCATACCCATGTCCCCGTGCTGGAACGGCGGGAAGACTGGGTGCTGCTCAATCCGGGTTCTGTTGCGATCCCGAAAAACGGCAGCCTGCCTTCGTATTTTACCCTGGAGGACGGCGTATTTACCCTGCGCGCGCTGGAAGACGGCCGCGCTCTGGATTCACTGTCCCTGTAATTCCGGTTCACGGCAGCGCCTTTCCCGTTTGCTCCGGCAGCGGGGAGGGCGCCGTTTTGTTTTCCGCGGGAAAACCGGCCGGTTCCGGCTGCAGCTCCGTCAGATTGCGCCAGTATTTTTTCGGCATGTGGTTCATGCGCAGCCGCGGGTTGATCTTTTGCCGGATGGCGATCGCGTCATAAAACACCTTCCACAAATGGCGGAAGTCCCTTTCTTCCGGCGCCGGAGCGGGCAGCGTCAGGTCAAAATCCGAAAGGATCCGCCAGCTGCGCGTATCGTAAACCGCGATCTGGCCGTGCGGAACGTCGTGGATCAGAAACGGCTGAATGTTGAACCGGTCGGCAAAGTGGGGAGTGATGATGGGCAGCACCGGATATTCCGGGTCGATCCGTGCGTACCAGACGCCGCCCTCCAGCCTGGAAAAGCGGATGAACTCCAGCAGCAGGCCTGCCTCCCGGCCGACCAGATTCGCCAGCTTTTCCACGCGCCGCACCCGTTCGTCATACAGCATGGCGGAGGTTCGGCTGCCCTGCTCCATCACAAGGCGGATGTATTCATACAACGCCTGCGATTTTTCCGGATCGTCCGAAAGAAATGCAGTCCAGATCTTTTCGTAAGCGAGCGAGCCTGCCCGGCGGAGGATCCCGTTGATGACGCGCTCGGCCTTCGCGTCGTCACAGGGGATCTCAACGTAAACGCCGCCGAATTCCTGCTGGCAGCCGGTCTCGTCGATCCGGTCGGGCGAAGGGCGGCGGAGATATGCCTCGAATACGGCCGTGCAGAAGCCCTCAAAGCTTCCGTCGTGCAGCAAAATGACGGACACAGGAACTTCTCCTTTCCATCTTGTTTTACGGATCAGACGGTTCCGGCCGCAAGCTGGCGCCGTTCTGCCGTTTCCGGCAGCAGAACCGGCTGTTCGAACCAGGAAAGCTGCTCGGTCGGCCCGTGCAGGGCAAGATCAATCTCGTCGGAGCGGCGGCGGATCTCCGCGGTAAGATTATCATAGATGAACGGATGGGAAAACCGCACGCCGTCCTTCATTTTTCCGCTGCAGGTAATAAAATACTGTGCGCGCTTCATCACGATCCCCATCCTGCGCAGGTCGGCGAAGCCGAGCGTTCCGGTGCGGCGGGCGGCAAGGATCCGCAGCGCCGATTTGACCCCGATTCCGGGAACACGCAGCAGCGTTTCCTTGTCTGCCCGGTTGATCTCCACCGGAAAGAAATCCAGATGATTCATTGCCCAGCTGCATTTGGGATCCAGCATCGGGTCAAGTGAAGGGTGCGCCTCGTCGAGCAGCTCCCCGACCGTAAAGCCGTAATAACGCAGCAGCCAGTCGGTCTGGTAAAGCCGGTGTTCGCGCAGCAGCGGCGGCGGAACGTTCTGCGGCAGCAGCTCGCTGGTGCCCACCGGGATATAGGCGGAATAAAAAACGCGTTTCAGCGAATATTTACGGTACAGGCTTTCGGCCAGCTTCATGATCTGCAGGTCGGTGTCCGGCGTTGCGCCGACGATCATCTGCGTGCTTTGCCCGGCAGGAACAAACTGCGGCGCGTGGCGGAACACGGCAAGCTCTTCCCGGTTCTGCGCAATGCCGTCGCGCACGGCGGCCATCGGTGTCAGGATCGCCTGCTTTTTCTTGTCCGGCGCAAGCTGCTTCAGGCTCTGCTCGCTCGGCAGCTCAATATTGATGCTCATCCGGTCGCAAAGCATCCCAAGCTTGCGGATCAGCTCCGGGGAGGCGCCGGGGATCGCCTTGGCGTGAATATATCCGTTGAAGCGGTACGGCCCGCGCAGCAGCTCCAGCACGCGGCACATCTGCTCCATGGAATCGTCGGGGCTTTTGCGCACGCCGCTGCTCAGAAACAGCCCTTCGATATAATTGCGGCGGTAGAATTCCACCGTCAGCCGCGCAAGCTCCTCCGGGGTGAATTCCGCGCGCTCGGTGTCGTTGGAGCGCCGGTTGATGCAGTACTGGCAGTCGTACATACAGTAGTTTGTCATCAGCACCTTCAGCAGAGAAATGCAGCGCCCGTCCGCCGCAAAGCTGTGGCAGATCCCCGGCGCGCAGGCGGTGCCCAGATACCCGGTTTTTTTGCCCCGGTCGTTTCCGCTGGAGGTACACGCCGCATCGTATTTTGCCGCATCCGCCAGAATGCGCAGCTTTTCGGCCAGTTCCACGTTGCTTCCCTCTTTCCCGATCGGTCGGATCTTTTCTATATAGTGTGCAGATATACTGCATATTATATTGTACATCATATGCGGAATAAATGCAATAACCGGCGAAAAAAGTTTTGCGTCCGGCGTCGGGCTTTCTGCGCAAAAAACGCGGACTGAATATTTTGGCTTTGCTTTTCCGCGCTTTTCCGGTATAATAGAGATCAGAACAGAAAAAGTCGGCGGGCGCCGGCGTGGAACAGGCCGCGGGAGTGAGCGGCCGTCGGTTTGAAAGGAGCATTCCATGGGAGGAATATTCGGAGTCGTATCGGAGCAAAGCTGCGTGATGGATCTGTTTTTCGGAACAGACTACCATTCGCATCTCGGAACGCGCCGCGGAGGCATGGCGGTCTACGGGGAACACGGGTTCAACCGGGCCATTCATAATATTGAGAATTCTCCGTTCCGCACCAAATTCGAGCGCGATGTGGAAGAGCTGCAGGGCAACCTCGGCATCGGCTGTATTTCCGACAGCGAACCGCAGCCGCTGCTGGTGCAGTCGCATCTGGGCAGCTTTGCGCTGGTGACGGTCGGCCGCATCAATAATACGGAGGCGCTTGTCAGGCAGGCATTCGACAGCGGTCACATTCATTTTCTGGAAATGAGCGGCGGCAGCATCAATGCAACGGAGCTGGTCGCTTCGCTGATCAATCAGAAGGACTCGCTTGTGGAGGGCATCCGTTATGCGCAGGAGAGTATCGACGGTTCCATGTCGATGCTGGTGCTGACGCCGGAGGGGATCTACGCCGCGCGCGACCGCATGGGGCGCACGCCGCTTGTGATCGGCCGCAAGGAGGGCGCGACCTGTGCCTCGTTTGAAAGCTTTGCCTACATCAATCTGGGATACAGCGACGAACGCGAGCTTGGCCCGGCGGAAATCGTTTTTCTGACGCCGCAGGGCGCGCAGACAGTCAGCCCGCCGCGCCGGGAAATGAAGATCTGCACCTTCCTCTGGATCTATTACGGTTACCCGACGTCTGCGTACGAAGGCGTCAATGTGGAAGAGATGCGCTACCGCTGCGGCGCGATGCTGGCAAAGCGCGATCACGTCGACGCCGATAACGTTGCCGGCGTTCCGGATTCCGGCATTGCGCATGCCGTCGGCTACGCAAACGAATCGGGCATTCCGTTCTCCCGCCCATTCATCAAATATACGCCGACCTGGCCGCGTTCCTTTATGCCGGCGCAGCAAAGCCAGCGCAATCTGATCGCCCGCATGAAGCTGATCCCGGTGGATGCGCTGATCCGGAACAAAAAGCTGCTGCTGATCGACGATTCCATTGTCCGCGGAACACAGCTCCGGGAAACGACGGAATTTCTTTATCACAGCGGCGCAAAGGAAGTCCATATCCGGCCTGCGTGCCCGCCGCTGCTGTTCGGCTGCAAATATCTGAACTTTTCGCGCTCCAATTCCGAGATGGATCTGATCACCCGGCGGGTGATCCGCGCGCGGGAAGGCGACCGGATCACCCCGGAGATCCTTGCGGATTACGCCGATCCGGACAGCAAAAATTATCAGGAGATGGTCGCCGAGATCGGCCGCCAGCTCAACTTTACCACGCTGCAGTATCACCGGCTGGACGATATGCTCGGCGCAGTGGGCATCGAGCCGTGCAAGCTCTGTACCTACTGCTGGAACGGGCAGGAATAACCGGCTGACCGGACAGAATAAACGGCCTGACATCACAAAGCACAGGATGTCGGGCTTTTTTGTCCGCATTGTGCGATAATCAATGCAGACGGAAGGGGGAGAAACGATGGATTGGATCACCGGGATCCAGCGCCGCCGATATTTCGGCATTCTGGAACGAATGCGGCCGCGACGGAACCATCGACGCGATTGCGAAGTATGCCGATTTTGCCCGGATCGGCAGGCTGCTCGGCGTCTGCTTTTCCGGTGAAATGGATAATTCGGCATTTCCCTATGCGATCGGCGTACCCTACAACGGAGCCGAGATCAGGGATGCAGGGCTGGAGCTTGTCACGATTCCGGCGCACACCTATGCGGTCTTCACCTGTCGCGGCAAAATGCCGGACGCGTTCCGGAAAACCTATCAGCAGATCTGCACCGAGTTCTTTCCGCAAAGCAGTTACGAATACGGCATCGGAGTCGAGCTGGAGGTATACCCTTCGGCGAATGTTCAGGATCCGGACTATCCCTGTGAGATCTGGATCGCGGTGAAGCAGAAAGGCTGATTTTCCGCCCGAAAACCGCCCGCAAAACAACCGCTCCCCCGTATGGTTCCGGCCATGCGGGGGACAATTTTTTTGGGGGGAAAACATCTTTTCAGCGGCTGATCCGGCCGTCGCCTGCCTTGAATCTTCAGGTACGGAGTGCTATAATTATTAAGTAAATTATTAAGTACAGCCGCAGCTGCTGCGGTGGTCGGTCTGATCCGTACCGAAGAATAAAACAATCGGATAAACAAGGGAGATAATGAAAATGAAGAAGATCCTGAAAGCAGTACTTGCAGTTATGATGCTGGCGTTGTTCCTGCCGGGCTGCGCCGGACAAGCCGGTGTTTCCTCCAATACGGAGGCGCCGTCACAGGATCCCGGCGGCGTTGGCGAAAGCAGCGCCGCAGAGGTAACTTCTTCCGTGTCGAGCGAAGAGGAGCAGAACGAAGAGACCGGTCTGGAGGGTCTCCAGATCGATTCGCTGCCGAACTGGACGATCGGATCGGGCGGGCAGTTCTGGGCCAAGGCGACCAACACGGGGCGGGAAGATGCTCCGGACGGCTCGATTTACATCTGGATGGATGAGGAGCTGACGCCCTTGCAGTTCCTCAGCGCAGAAGACTACACACTCTGCTCCGGAATTTACGGCGGCAGGGCAGTCGTCCGGGAGAAGGAGACAAAAACAACGAAGGTTCTGGCGGCAGACGGTACGGACGTTACAGCCGAGTATGCCGACGGGGAACAACGGGAATCTGTCATCGGAATGTGGGAGGACGAGACCGGTCTTTCCGTCTGGACCGTTCAGGAGGTCGATACCTATGACAAGCACTGCACGGTGCTGAGCGCAAAGGATGCAGAGGGGAATCTGAAAATGTCCTGGGATTCGCAGCAGTATCCCGATCTGCAGTTGTATGCATCGGCGCTGGAGGAATTCCGGTATGTGTCCGGCGGGACCTATTGCTTTGACCAGAGTGTGGTCGATGTGAAGAGCGGAAATGCGTTCAACTATCCTCCGTCCGGGAACAGGTATGTGGTTTACGGCGCCGATGACTCCGGCAACGTTTTTACATTCCATAATAACGGATCAAACCGGTCGATGATCAAGTATTCTGTTTCGGGCGATAAAATCTGGGAATTGGCGCTGTTTGGCGATCCGTCGTACACGTTCGGGCCATATCGGGACGGAATGATCTACGCTAGCGGAAAGGATACCGACGGAAAGGTCTATAACGGCTTTATCGACGGCGACGGGAACAGTGTTATCGATACGGAGTTGACGATCTCAAACAATCCGTTTTTTATTGGGGATTATGCCCTTGTTGAACTTTCAAACGAGGCCGGTGTAAAATTTGTTACCCTGATGGATACGCAGGGAAATATGGCGTTTGAACCGATCCGCGGAGAACAGGCTTACTTTCTGAGCGGCAGCACCTATGCGGAAAAAGTTGCCGCTCTGGAATACTATCTGGCCAAAATCGACGACAAGATCGTTCTGCTCAGCCCGGACGGCGATCAGGAGGAGATCCCCGCGTACTGGAATCTCTCGAGCACCCAATGCGCGCGTGCAAACGACAGCTTTCTTGCGGTGGAAGATGGGGTGCTGAACCGGTACCGTTACGATCAGTAAGAGAAGACGGAAAGAGATGCTTCTGAACCGGACTGCTTTGGGCGGCCCGGTTTTTGCTGTGCCGGAGCGGGGCGAAATCCGTACTTGATTTTTCCGATAAAATATGATATATTAATTGTGCTTTGCAGCATCTGGCTGCATTTTTGCCGGTGTGATGGAATTGGCAGACGTAGTGGACTCAAAATCCACCGCTGGCGACAGCGTGCCGGTTCGAGTCCGGCCACCGGCACCATAAGTCCACCGTAATTTTGATAGAATTACGGTGGACTTTTTCTACGCCCGAAAACCGCTTGAAATCAGGCATTTCGGCTATTTTGGTACATAAGCGACCCCCGCTACAGAGCAATTCTGCGGCGGGGTTTTGAGCGTTTTAGGAGGATTGTAGCTTTCTGTGCCGTTGTAATCGTTAAAAAGCCGAGTATTCGTTGAATTACTGGAGTATTCGTTAAACTACCGAGGTAATCGTTAAACAGCCGAGTTCTGATAATACTCCTTATGAGAAAATCGGCGATGAAGTACGGTCGTTGGCGGATGAGGTACCGTTCGGCATCCCCGATTCGTGGGAGTGGGTGCGGCTGGGCAAGGCACGGCTCGAACAGGTCCGCACTACAAAAGCTGCACGGGAAGCCCAGGCAGAAGCCATCGGAGCGTTTATGTTTGAGGTGCAGGAATTGGATGCCCTCACCGAGTTTGACGAAAAG
>JAQXJH010000126.1 GCA_029008595.1 Bacillota bacterium | reverse complement strand
AGTCGACCTTCCGGCCCTGCGAATCGGTCAGCTGTCCGTCGTCCAGCACCTGCAGCAGGATGTTGAACACATCCGGCTGCGCTTTTTCCACTTCATCAAACAGAACGACCGAATACGGCTTTCTGCGGACGGCTTCGGTCAGCTGTCCGCCTTCGTCGTAGCCGACATATCCGGGAGGCGCTCCGATCAGGCGTGACACAGAATATTTCTCCATGTATTCCGTCATGTCGATGCGAACCATATTGTGCTCATCATCGAAGAGCGCTTCGGCCAGAGCCTTTGCCAATTCCGTTTTGCCGACGCCGGTCGGCCCAAGAAAGAGAAACGAGCCGATCGGACGATTCGGATCCTGAATCCCTGCACGGGAACGCAGGATCGCTTCGGACACACGCTTTACGGCTTCCTCCTGCCCGATCACGCGGCGGTGCAGAATATCCTCCAGATGCAGCAGCTTCTCGCGTTCGCCTTCCATCAGCTTGGAAACGGGGATCCCTGTCCAGCGGGCGACGATCCTCGCAATTTCTTCCTCTGTCACCTTGTCCCGCAGCAGGCTTTCGCCCTGTTCTGCTTTGGCTGCAACGGCTTCCTCTTCCTGCAGCTCCTTCTGCAGCGCCGGCAGCCGACCGTATTTCAGTTCGGCAGCTTTATTCAGGTCGTAGCTGTGCTCCGCCTTTTCGATCTCGGCGCTCACCTGCTCAATTTCGGCGCGCAGTCCCTGCACCTTCTGGATCGCTTTTTTCTCGTTTTCCCATTTTGCCTTCATCGCACCGAAGCGGTCGCGCATTTCGGCCAGTTCCTTCTGGATCTCCTTCAGATGCTCCTGAGAAAGCGCATCTTTCTCTTTTTTCAGCGCCGCTTCCTCAATTTCATGCTGCATGATCTTGCGAGAAAGATCGTCCATCTCCGACGGCATGGAATCGATTTCGGTACGGATCATGGCACATGCCTCGTCCACAAGGTCGATCGCTTTATCCGGCAGGAAACGGTCGGTAATATACCGGTTTGAGAGCACCGCTGCCGCGATCAGCGCCTGATCCTGAATTTTTACCCCGTGAAAGACCTCATAACGCTCTTTCAATCCGCGCAGGATAGAGATCGTGTCTTCTACCGAAGGCTCTGCAACGATCACCGGCTGAAAGCGGCGTTCCAGTGCCGCGTCTTTTTCGATATATTGCCGGTATTCGTCGAGCGTGGTGGCGCCGATGCAGTGCAGTTCGCCGCGGGCCAGCATCGGTTTCAGGATGTTGCCGGCATCCATGGCGCCGTCTGTTTTTCCGGCGCCGACGATCGTATGCAGTTCATCGATAAACAGGATAATTTTCCCTTCGCTTTTTTTGACTTCGGCCAGAACTGCCTTCAGCCGCTCCTCAAATTCGCCGCGGAACTTTGCTCCGGCAACCAGAGCGCCCATATCAAGCGAAAAGATCTTGCGGTCTTTCAGACTGTTCGGTACATCGCCGCGCACGATCCGCAGCGCAAGCCCCTCGGCAATAGCGGTTTTGCCGACGCCCGGCTCGCCGATCAGCACCGGATTATTCTTTGTTTTTCTCGAAAGGATACGGATCACGTTCCGGATCTCGCTGTCACGCCCGATCACCGGATCCAGCTTGTGGTTCCTTGCAAGCTCCACCAGATCCTGGCCGTACTTTGCCAGAGCGTCATAGGTATCCTCCGGCGAATCGCTCGTCACTCTGGTATTGCCGCGCACAGACTGCAGCGCAGCCAGGAATTTGTTTTTCTCTACGCCGAACCGCGCAAACAGCTTTTGGGCAGCGTCATCCGGATGCTCCAGAAGAGCCAGAAACAGGTGTTCCACCGAAACATATTCGTCCTTCATTTTTTCCGCAGTCTGCTCCGCCTGCACCAGCGCGGAATCCACCGCTCCGGAAACATAGACTTTTCCGCTTTCCCGTCCGCTTCCTGTTACGCGCGGCAGCTTTTCCACCTCGGCCATTGCGGCAGCTTCCAGCTGCTCCGGATCGATCTCCATTTTCTTCATCAGCTGTGCGATCAAGCCATTTTCCTGTCGGAGCAGCGAAGCGATCAGATGCGCTTCCTCGATCTGCATATTCTGATATTCAATTGCCAGATTCTGCGCTTCCTGAATCGCTTCCAGTGATTTTTGCGTAAATTTTTGTGCATTCATATTCTCTTACCTCCCCTAAAATCGGGTCAATCGTGTATAAAATTGAATTATATGATAAACTGCGCATTCTGCAGCGCGGAACGATAGGCTTCTTCCGTTTTGCGCAGAACCTGCGGAGAATCCAGCTCTGAAAAATACGTCTTCAGCACCAGATCAAACCACCGGATATATTCTGCGATCGCCTGCCCGAATTCCTCGCATCCGAAAGCGGCGTTCAGCGGCAGAAAGCGCCGCCGGTAGCGCCCGTCCCGGACATCGCAGGGGATTTTGCCTGACGGAAAACGATCTCCCAGATAAGCCTGCTCCAACTCCATCCAGACGGAAAAAAACGACGCCAGCGCCTGCAGCAGCGCCTGATTCTGCGAACGGAACCCCACCCGCAGCTCGCCGCCGATACAGTCGGAATCGCGGTACAGCTCCACCGCATAGCGGATCCGGGGATTATATTTATAGCTCAGCGCGCTGTGAATGGACAGCACCGATTCCGACGGCATCATCTGCACCCGAAGCCCGCTTGACTGCATCCATTTTTCTACTGCATCAAAAACCGAACGGTTTCGCCGTTCCGGCGTCATGCAGGAAAGCGCCTCTGCCAGCAGCTGATTGATCAGCGCCGAGCGGCTGAGATTCCTTTGGTACGCGAGGCTGTCCGCCGCTGCAACAACCTCATCATCCAGCACAAGGCTGTATACGCTTTTGCTCAACCTGTTCTCCTCCTTTGCTTTCTATGCTACTATAGTAATCGCATTTTTATAATTTGTCAATCTTATTATATAATATTAATTGCAAATTATTTATGAACAAAACCAAATCAACACTTCTTCTGCATGGTTAACCGGCGCATACCGGACAACACCAGCCGTATCAGCGCCTTGAAAAACGTTGATCTGCGCAAAACATTTTCTTCCTGTTTCTATTTTTCCTCCTGTCCGCATAAGAATAAGTAATCTGACACAACCGGAGGGGAATCAATGTGAAGAGTATCGTGGAAGAACGCGCCGTTGAACTTGCGGAATATATGATCGGCAGCGGCGCGACGGTTCGCAAAGCAGCAAAAAAATTCGGGATCAGCAAATCGACCGTACATAAAGATGTTTCGGAACGATTGAAATATATTGATCCGCAGCTGCACAAACAGGTAAAGGACGTGCTTGAAACAAACAAAGCGCAGCGCCATATCCGCGGCGGACTTGCCACCCGGAAAAAATATCAGCAAGCGCACGAGGCTGTTGAGCTGGCCAAAAGGCAGTTTACGGGATGATCCGAACAGCCGGCAGAAAAAGAATCGAGGATGATCTGTATTTTTAAAGCGGATGCCGATAGGAAAATTGCAAAAAACGCATAAGAAAAATCAGCAAGCTTCCGAAAAAACTTGCTGATTTTTTCAATGATCGGAACAAGATAGATGCCTCTGTTCCGCTGGGGCAAAAACATTCCGGAAAAGATTATTCGGCAAAGCAGTAAACATTCGGTATTCTATCCTTGCCGAACACCTGCACCGCCATCCGATACATTGCCTTGGCGTGGATTCTGTCATGCCATATAAAGCGGCGGAGCACTTTCCGCAGCGTCCAGTCTTCGCCGTAGCTGCCTCTGATGACAGAACCGGCCAAAAAATCGAGTTTTGCTTCCAATGCTTCAAAACCTCTGCGGCGGCAATCCAGAATCGTTCCCATGTTGTCAGCATCCACTCCGATTTCACCGAAATAATATTCGTTGACATTCTTTGTATGAGCGTACATTTCCTCCGCCGTTCGGGGCACCTGTCCATAAAATGTCTTACGGGCAGGCGCATTGCTCTTTCCTTTGTCGGGTATCGATTCATATAGCGCCAGAAAATCCGCCGCCGACTTCAAAACCAGAGCTTTCTGCCCGGCATATTCTTCGCAGGTAAGGGGCGCTTTCTCGGAAATAAAAAGCACATCGGAATCTGCATCACGAATTTCCAGACCGCAGGGCGCATCCTGGATAATATCCACCGCAACAGTTCCGGGAACCGCGCAGCCTTTCCATGCAAGGTAGGAACGGGCCTCCTGTTCCATTTTCTGTACCGCAATCTCCAAATTTGCGCCCCGGGTATACGCCCCGGGAAGATTCACCGCATACAGCAGGGTATCGTTTCCATTATGCTCCCACACGCATTCAATCTTCACCGTTTATCTCCCATATTCCTTTCGCACATATCATTGGACTAAGGATTCGAAGAGGTAATAAAGTAAAAATCCCGAACGCTTGTGCATTCGGGATTTTTGGTGGAGACGAAGAGGATCGAACTCTCGACCTTACGGATGCGAACCGTACGCTCTCCCAGCTGAGCTACGCCCCCAAAGAAGTCCCCATACAGTATTCCGTAGTGAGGACTTTGATATAATATCACAAGATCCGGTATTTTGCAAGCTATTTTTTTAAAAAAAGAAGAAATTTATTTTCCCGGCTTCTCTTCTGCTCCAACACGCGGGCAGAATGAATTCATGCAGCATTGCTGACACTGCGGGCGGCGCGCATCGCAGACAGCCCGGCCGTGCAGCACCAGTCGATGGCAAAAATCGTTGGACTCCGCGGGCGGAAGCAGCTTTTTCAATTCCAATTCCACCTTCAGCGGGTCTTTTGTAGCGCAAAGTCCTAAGCGATTGCTGATCCGGATACAATGTGTATCGGCCACCACAGCCGGTTTTCCGAAAACATCTCCCAGCATCAGGTTGGCCGTCTTTCGTCCTACTCCGGGCAGCGAGGTCAGCTGTTCCAGAGTATCCGGCACAACACCGTTGAATTCATCGCGCAGTTTTCTGCACATCGCCAGAATATCGCGCGCTTTGGTTTTATACAGGCCGCAGGAACGGATGTCCTGCGCAATTTCTTCCTCGGTAGCGGCACAAAAATCATCCAGCGTCGGAAAATGTTCAAACAGCGCCGGCGTCACCAGATTGACTCTGGCGTCTGTACACTGTGCGGAAAGTCGGGTCGCAATCAGCAGCTGCAGCGGAGATTTGCTCCGCAGCGAACATACCGCATCGGGATATTCCTCTTTCAGCGCATTTACCGCCGCCTGTGCGCGTTGCTTTTTTGTCATGATCACTCTCTCCTTTTCGTAGGGGCTTTGGCAGACTGTCCGATAAGATCTTTCACCGGGAAAACGAAAAGCTGCCCGTTCTTATTTGTTGTTGCAGGATTGCTGTCCCGTTACAAAAGAAAGAGCGGTTCCGTCGCAAACGGCGATGATCGTCTGCTGGGTATCCGTGCGGAAGATCTGTATGGAACGCTCCTGCATCTTCTCCATGGTTTCCTTATGGGGATGACCGTAATCATTGCCGGTTTCGCAGGAAATAATCGCATATTCCGGTGCAACCGCATCGAGAAACGCATTGGAAGAAGATGATGAGCTGCCATGATGCCCCAGTTTCAGAACATCCGCCGAAAGCTCCGTACCGCTGTTCAGGATGATCTTTTCCGATTCTTCTTCCGCGTCTCCGGTAAACAAAAAGCTTCTGCTGCCGTATGTCAGCCGGATGACTGCGGAATAATTATTCAGATCGGAATATTCCGTTGAAGCGTTCGGAGCAAGGATCTCAGCCTTTAATCCGATGGAATCGTCCTGAAACAGCGTAATCCCTGCCTTGGCTGTTTTGATCTTCATTTTTTTGTTTTCCGCCGCTTCCAGCACATCGTTATAGGTTGCCGTGGTCGGCGTCAGCTTTTCCGAAACTTTCGGCATATAAAGCGCCTTAACCGCAAACTCCCGGATCAGGTTATCCAAACCGCCGATATGATCCTCGTGCGGATGTGTACCGATCAGGTAATCAATCTGGGAGATCTCCAGCGCCTGCAGATACTTGACGATCAGCTTTCCGTCACCGTTATTTCCGGCATCGATCACCATCGTCCGGTCATTCGGAAGCTCGACTACGATACAGTCGGCCTGACCGACATCCAGAAAATGAACCTTCATCTCCCGGCCGGCAGCAGCGGCAGACTGGGAGGACGACTGCAGCAGACTGGAATCGCTTTCCTCTTCCGAAACGGACTCGGAAGACGTGATCTGCGACGGATCTTCGCCTGCCAGCCATGCAAATAAATCAGGCCCGCCGAACAGCTTTACCGCAAAAGCGATCACGATAATTGCCGCGATTGCCGCACTCCAGATTTTGGCCTGATCTGAGCCTGGCCGCTGTTTTGTATTTTTTTCGGAAGGACTGTTGTAAGACATGACGCCACTCCTTTATCTTGTTGTTCGGCTATTATTTTACCACACTATCTGGAAAATGGAAAGCAAAAGACTTCAAAAACAACAGATGAAAAAAACAGCAATTTTTGCGCCAGAAATTAACGCTGATATTTGTTTTTTGCAGAGACACAATACTACTGCAAACGCAAAAATGAGTAAGACAGAATCATAAGGAGTGTATTTGAATTATGGCTAACAGTGGTAACAAGATCGTTGTCCCGGAAGCTCGCGACGCAATGAACAAGTTCAAGATGGAAGCCGCCAGCGAAGTCGGCGTGAACCTGAAGCAGGGCTACAATGGCGACCTGACCTCCAAGCAGGCCGGTTCCATCGGCGGCCAGATGGTCAAGAAAATGATCAAATCCTATGAGGATTCGATGAAGTAAAGCTGTTTTGATGGCTTACGTCCCGGAAATTCTGGTTTGCGCCGGAATTTCCGGGCGTTTTTTATTCTTCCGCATTTTTGTTTTCCAATTTACGCCATTCATATTGATAATTTGATCGGCATCGTATATAATAAACACATGTATATGCAGAACAGGCTGAATGACCGGCCGCGGCCGGATCCGGTCAAGACAAAGGAAAAGGTGACTGCTGTAATGATGAAAAATCTTTCAATGCTGACGGACTATTATGAGCTGTGCATGGCAAACGGATATCTGGAAAACGGAATGCAGAAGAAAAACGCCTGCTTCGATATGTTTTTCCGCAATATTCCCGATAACGGCGGCTTTGCAATTATGGCCGGTGTGGAACAATTGATCGATTATCTCAAAGAATTAAAATTCACACAGGAAGATATTGATTATCTGCGCACCAAAAAGATCTTCAGCGAAAAATTTCTTGACTATCTGCTTCATTTTGAATTCGCATGCGACGTCTGGGCAGTTCCGGAAGGAACGCCGATCTTCCCCGGCGAACCGATCGTCACCGTATTCGGCCCGGTGATTCAGGCCCAGCTGGTGGAAACCATGATCCTGCTGCTGATCAATCACCAGAGCCTGATCGCAACCAAAGCGAACCGGATCGTGCGGGCAGCCGACGGGCGCGCTGTGATGGAATTCGGTTCCCGGCGTGCACAGGGCAGTTCCGGCGCGATTTACGGCGCACGGGCAGCTTATATTGCCGGCTGTGTCGGCACCGCCTGCACGATTACCGACCGCGAATTCGGCGTACCGGCGCTCGGCACCATGGCGCACAGCTGGATCCAGCTGTTTGACCATGAGCTGGATGCATTTGAAGCCTATGCGGCACAGTATCCCGATAATTGTGTGCTGCTGGTGGATACCTACAATGCGCTGAAATCCGGAATTCCCAATGCGATCCGTGCCTTCAACGAGGTACTTCTGCCGATGGGCCGCCGCCCTGCCGGGATCCGGATCGACAGCGGCGATATCACTTACCTCTCCAAGAAAGCCCGCAAAATGCTCGATGACGCCGGTTTCCCGGACTGCAAGATCTGCGCCTCCAATTCCCTGGACGAATACCTGATCCGCGACATGCTGCAGCAGGGCGCGCAAGTGGACAGCTTCGGCGTCGGCGAACGGTTGGTCACGTCCTCTTCCCAGCCGGTATTCGGCGGTGTTTACAAGCTTTCTGCCGTTGAGATCGGCGGGCAGCTGGTGCCGCGCATCAAGATCAGCGAAAACGTATCGAAAATCACCAATCCGGGATTCAAAGCGGTCTGGCGTCTGTTCGACCGAAGCAGCAATAAAGCCATTGCCGACGTGATCACTCTGCACGACGAGATCATTGACGACAGCAAGCCCTACGAGATTTTTGATCCGGAACATACATGGAAACGCAAAACAATTACCGACTTTTACGCAAAGCCGCTGCACGCAAAGCTGTTCGAAGGCGGAAAATGTATCTACCAGTCGCCTTCCCTGCAGCAAATTCGCGCCTATTGCAGCGAACAGATCAATACGCTCTGGGATGAAGTCAAGCGTTTTGAAAATCCCCACCGCTATTACGTCGACCTTTCCCAGCAGCTCTGGGATCTGAAGGAAAGCCTGCTGGAACAGCACGCCGAAGGCAAAAACTGAAAGGATCGCTGCAAATGATTCAAAAATGGTTCGCACCCGGAGAAAATTGCCCGGACGGCGACGAAATACGCATGGAAGTATTCGTCGCTGAACAACACGTTCCTGCGGAAGAAGAAATGGATGAATCGGACCGCTGCTGCTGGCATCTTGTTTTATATGACGGACCGGTGCCTGCAGCGACCGGCCGTCTGGTGAACGAAGGAAACAACGTCTGGCATCCCGGCCGTATTGCCGTAAAAAGCAGCTACCGCGGAAAGGGCGTCGGCGCCGAACTGGTACATGCCCTGATCGCCAAGGGCGAAGAGCTCGGCGCAAAACAGCTGAATCTGGTCGCGCAGTGTCACGCAGAAGGATTTTATGAACGCTGTGGGTTTGTTTCGCTGCATGAGTACTGCATGGACGCCGGCATTCCGCATGTAAAAATGCAATATTTTTACCAATTATAACGCCGAAAAAATTCGCTTTGCGCGAACAACAGCTCTCTGCAAAAAGCAGGCATTCCCGGTCAAACCCGTGAATGCCTGCTTTTTTATCGGATCCTCATGCGTCTTCCTCACAGCTGCCGGAATACACATTTGCTCCCTCTTCCATCACATAGCGGTTTTTTCCGCCGCTTTTGGCGCGGTACAGCGCACGATCCACCCTCTGATAGATCTTTTGAAAGGAGTTGTCGTCTGCACCGGGGATCGCAGCGCCGATACTGACGGAAATCGGGCAGCTTTCTTCCCACTGATCCTGCAGCCGCTGCACTTTTTCCAGAATCTGCCTCATCCGTTCCTCCAGATGGAAATCCTCCGGCAGATTGCTGAGCAGCAAAAACATTTCATCGCCGCCGATCCTCCCGGCCACATCGCGCGAACGGCAGGAGCTTCTCAGGACATCCGCCACGCCGCGCAGCACACAATCGCCGAAGAGATGGCCGCAGGTGTCGTTGATCGATTTGAAGTTGTCAATATCCAGCTCCATGCAGGCACAGCGGCCGTGTGCTCCGGAAAGGATCAGATTGACCAGTTTTTCTGTTGCCGCGCGGTTGAACAGCCCTGTGACGGCATCGCGTTCCGCGCGTTCGCGCAGCTGCCGCTCGTGCATTTCCCTTGTCTGCTCCGAGTCCTTTTCCAGCTGTATATCGCGGAACGTACCGATAATTCTCTGCAGCAGCCCGTTGTGATCCCGGACCTCCCGCGCAGCGATATGGAACCAGCGCGACGAGCCGTTCGGCATCATCATCCGCATTTCCGTATCGACCTTACCGTGGGCAGCCTCCATCTGCTGATAAAAAATCTGACGATTGATTCCGTGGGGATCCACTACGCCGTACTTCTGCCAACGCTCCGCCCCTGTGCCGAAAAAAGAGATCTGACGTGTAGGAGCATCAAACTCAAAAAAGCACTCCCGCAGCAGCTCCGTAAACGCCTTGTAGCGTTTAGCCTCCAGCTCCAGTCTCCGGTTCGCATCAACCAGCGCAGTGATATCCGAACAGATCAGATACATCACCGGATAGCGTTCCTGATACTTTTCCGGAACAAACACGCCGCGCACACTCACCCAAAGATCTTCTCCGCCGCGGCGGCAAAGCCGGTGCTGCATGGTAAAAGGCTCCCCCGTCAGAGCTGCCTTCTGTGTTTCCTGTACGACATACGGCAGATCGTCCGGGTGGATCAGACCGCTGATCTGAAAATTCATCTGTTCAAAGTCGCTCTGATCCATCCCGAGCATCCGGATCAGATCATCTGTACAATCGAGCATTGTAAAAAAAGGATCGCAGGCGAATTTTCCTACCGCTCCTGCTGCCTGTAAAAGCACCTGCCCGAGTCCATCCGGATGCTTGTCCAAAAGATTCCGGACGGCGCACGGTTCCTGCTTTGCATTCATCACGATGGAATCACGTCCCTTTCGGGTTCAGCTTTTCTTTATTTTACCACGGCATTGGGGAAATTCGCAAGCGAAAAACGAATTCTTTCTCAAAAACAGCAGCTGAACAATAAAAAAAGCAACCGGAGGCCCGGTTGCCGCAAGAATCAGATACGGAACAAGCGACGCAGCTTTGGCTGCAGCCGGCGCACATAGGTTGCGGCCAGACAGCTCAGCGCATAGTCGTATAAAACAAAAATGACATTCCCGGCGATGAGAAAGAGCAGCGGAAGGCTTTTTCCGAAAATCTGAAATTCATCCGGCAAAAGTCCGCCTAAAGCGCTGAGAACAAAGTAAACAGCGATCACCGCCGCATTAAACACCGCCAGCTTCAGACAAAATGCAAAGCGCGGACGGCGCATGCCTTCAAACAATGCTTTCAGGATCGGATAATAACCGAAAAAGCAGGCAAACATGAGCTTTGCTTCCAGATCGGCAGCGAGAATAAAAGCAAGCAGAGAAACCACCAGATACGCCAACAGCGCCCAGCGCTTTCCCTGTTCGATCACGATCACGATCAGCAGCACGCCGGCTAGCGCCGGCAGCGCAAACGTTGCGAACGGAATCACACCTGTGAGAAACATGCAAACCAGGCACAACGCCGAGATGGTTCCGCACAACGCAACCGAACCCGCCCGATTCAAATCCGGTCATTCCTTTCTGTTCTGCAAATTTCCTGCTTTCAACAGCAGGGAATCAGATCGCCGCCCATACATTCGCAGCAGCAATCCGCACAAATCAGGCTGCTGCAGATATCGCAGCCGCTTGTACCGTGCGGCGTCTGAGTATTATATCCGCCGTAATTTCCGCCGCGCTGTGCTTCCACCCGATTGAGTGCGGCACGATATTCCTGATTGGACGGATCGCGCTGACAGGCAACCTGCAGGTTGGAATACGCGTCATCCATCCAGCCGCGGCGATACAGAACGGTTCCCTTTAAAAAATACCATTCCGCGTCTCTTCCGGACGACGGCACGCCGTTGAGGATCTGCTCTGCGTCGGCGATGCGCCCGGAACGGATCATATTGCGTACATCGGTAAAGCCGGAAGACGAAGCTCCGTACGGATTTCCGTAGCCATATCCGCCGGACTGACCCCACCCGTATGATGACGGATTGGACGCCCCGGCTGCCTGCGCCTTACGCTGACGCATAACCTCGTCATATGCCTCGTTGATCTCTTTCATCTTTTCCGAAGCAAGATCGCTCAACGGGCTGTCGGCATAATTATCCGGATGATACTTTTTTGCCAGAGCGCGATATGCGGTTTTGATCTCCTCCTCCGTTGCGGAAGGCGATACACCAAGCACTTTATACGGATCTGACATGCTGACAACCATCCCTTTCGTTACAACCTTGCTTTTTGTTTTTTCCATTCGCCGGCAAGCACCCGGCGCTGTGCATCAGACAGGCCCTGTGTAAAAATATTGCTGATGATCGGCTCCAGACGGCGGAACCCCAGCAGAGCGGCCGCCTGAACGATCCTTGCCGCAGAGGCGTTCAGAACCTCGTTCATATAGTTACGCGCTTCCCTGATCTGATCCTGAGAGGACTCCTGCGAAAGCGAAAATTTTTGGATCAGCGGATTGAACTGCTGCTTTTTCAGATCCTCCGGAAGGTCATCCGACGCATCCATCAGATAGACCCAGCGCCCCAGATGATAGCCGATCTCCTGCAGAATACGGCGCTCCTGCTCTTCGGCGGAAAGATGAAGAAAAATTGCCTTCAACGCCTGTGCGCTCGGCTCGGCGCAGCGGTCCAGGCTTGGCTCCGGCTCCGTTTCCGCAGCTTTCTGACTGCGCATTGCACCGGAGATCTGTTCCGCAAGCTCCGGATATTTCAGCGCGGCTTTTTTCTGCCAGCGCGACGCCCACGGCAGCAGCAGGCGGGCCTTGATCCCGCCGAAAAACGAACGATCCGCAATATCATCAAGGATCTTATGATATGTCAACAGAACCGTAACGGCAGCCGCCAAAGACAGGCTTTGCTCCGCGCCGCACAGAAAACTGCATTTTTTCAGCGGATTGCAGGTGCAGTGACCGCCCTGAACCGTAATGCATTCCTGCGAAAGCGAAATGCCCAGCAGCGCAAGAAAGGCACCGTCATAGCTGAGCGAAAAACGGGCTGCAGCGCCGTATTCCTTGCCCAAAGCCTTGCACAGTGCACAGTAAACGCTTTTGTAGGCTTCATATTCACAAACGCGAAGCTCCGGTTTGAATGGTCTGACATAACCGAACACACAAACACATCCTTAATGAATCAACGTTTACTATTTTACAATACCGTCCCCTCCGATAGATTAACAAGGTGTAAATTTTTTGCGCGGCGGCAGCAAACTCCGCAAAAAACAAAAGACGGGCACGCTTTCAGCATACCCGCCCTATATTGCCGTAAACCGATTTCTGTTATTCCGCGGTTTCTGCCGTCTGCGCCGACAGAAATTCCGGCTGTTCCGCGCAGACCTGCTGCAGCACCGGCTGCAGCGACTGCGGGATCTCTGCGCCTTCCTGCATCAGGCTGAGCTGCCCGTCATCCGCGATCTCCACTGCATTGGAATTCATGAACACATGTGCTTCTTCTATAAAAGCTTCCAATTCTTCCGGCGAAAGATCGATCTGAAGCTCCGCACAGCGCTTTTGTTCCTGCTGCATCAGATACAGCGCATACATCGAAGACTGGATTGACCGGGTCAGCTCCTGTTCCTCGGGCGTCATCCCGTCGGTGATCACAGGAATATCGGACAGCTCTATTTCCGGATCCGCACTTGGGTCGAATCCCGGCGGAAGCAGACCGCTCGCCAGCACATCCTCATACGCACGGCGTTCACATTCGACATGGATCGCGTTTACCGTCTCTTCATCCGGGTCGTTCTCATGCTCTGCCAGATATTTCTGAATGTCGGCCTGAAAATATTCAAAAGTGCATTTGTTCAGCAGCGTGCTGTAAACGGCGCCTGGTTCCGGGTCTTTTTCAAGCTCCTGTGCCTTTGCGTCATCGTAAAACCCCCACATTTTATAGTCCTCTGCCGTAAGCGGCTCAAAGACACGGGAAGCGGTCTGTTCTTCTGCCGCAGCAGATGTCTCTTCCGCCGCTGCGGCCGGTGCTTCTTCCGCGCCGGAGCTGGGCAGTGCCGCCAGAAAAACAAAGCAGAAAACCATTGCCAGCGAGAAAACGGTACGCGCCAAAGTTTGTTTTTTCATACTTTCAAATCCTCCTTTATTCCGTCTGCAGAATATTCCAATCGATTCCGTCCAGTTCCCGCGCGACCCAGGGTTCCTTGCTGTAACCGATCTGCAAAATCCGATAGCTCTCGTTTCCGACCATCCATGTCTTTCCGTTTTCGTCCAGCATCAGAACGTAGGAATAACCCGGATATACCTTCCGGATTGCCGCTCCGTCCGGGAGCGAAAGCTTTTGCGGAACCCGTTCGTTTTCCCTGGTTTGCTCTTTGGTTGTGATGCCGTCTACGCCCATCGCATAGTAGTTTCCTGAATCGGTCTGGAACACAATGGCGGAAAAACCGTCGTTTGCGATCATTTTACTGACCTTTTCGCCGCCTGCCGAGGCATTTTTCACTTCCAGCACCGGCCATTTTCCGCCGATCATTTTTTTCAGCGTGGTGTAGATCTGCCTGCATTCATCCACATAGGCGATGCTGCCGTCCTCATAGCGAATCCAAAGCACATTGCCCCTAAGGTCCGTTCCTTCCTCGTCTGTCACCGTCTGCTGCATTGACGCACAGATATCAGCCGCTTTTTTGGCTGTCGGGAGTTTCTGAAAGACCTTTGCCGGATAACTCCTCGGAAAGACGCTGTCGTCTTCCACGAATTCATTCCAGTTTTTCACGGGAGCCACGTAAACGGCGCCGCTTTTCCCAAGAATAAACAGATAAAATTCCGTCATCACGGCTTTTTTGACCGGTTCCGGAACGACTGCCTGCACAACCGTATCCCGTTCTTTTTCAAATCGATCCGGATCGATCACCTGCGCCCCGCCATAAAGCGAAAGCCCGCCGACCGTATACAGTTCGCCCGCTTCGGTCACCAGCGCATAGTCGCCGTATCCTGCCGAGATCTGAACGGTACCGGCAGGAATCTCGATTTTCTTTATCGTCTCCGTTGTCGCAGTAGATGAGGAAATTTCCGGAAATCTGTAAAACGCTCCGCTTTCTCCGATGCCGGCCCCAAAAAACAGTTTCACGATCTTTTCAGGCGTTTTGTATTCCGATAAACCATCCTGCATACCGTTACGATAATACTGCCAATACGTCACGGTTCCCCGGCTGCTCAACGCTGAATACCAAACAGTGGACTGCAGCTTTTCCTGCTGCGCCAGCGGTTCCGGCGGCTGCAGGGACTGCGTTCCGGAGCTTATTCCCTCAACGGGATATGACGAGGAAACCGGAACGTCGGAAGAAGATGTCTCCGACGATACCGAAGCTTCGGAAGATGATGTCTCCGACGATACCGAAGCTTCAGAGGATGAAGCAGTCTCCACGGAAGAACCTGCATTCGGCTGCTGACCCTGGCAAGCACAGAAGGAACACAAAAGGAGAACTATCGCTGCACGAAACGCTATTTTTTTCATACCGATTTCCCTCCAAAAGAATTGATTTGACCTGAAGATTTGTTGCGGCTAAAATTTCTTTCTCCTGGAATAACTATATTTTACAGCAATAACTTTTTACTGTCAATTGTACTTTCCAACAATTGTTATACGCGATTTGTGGCGAAATAAACAAAAAAATATTACATTTTGTAACATTTTTAATAAGTTACAAAATGTAATATTTTTATCACCAATAAAAACAATAATTTTTTAGTCAATTAATCTAAAAAGCAAAAGGAGGAATTCAGTATTCATAAAGCTTCCATTCGCAGTTCTTAGCGCCGAAACGGAAAAATTCCTCGTTGGTCATATCTTCAAAATAGCTGTTCAGCACGCGGAACACGCCGCCGTGCGTTACCAGCAGCACCGTACCGGAGGGATACTTTGCTTTCAGCTCATCCAGAAAAGGGTAAACTCTTGCTGCGACCTGCATCATGGATTCGCCGTCTGGGTAGCGGAAGGCAAACTGACGCTTGTTTTTCAGAAAGCCTTCGTCATCGCGCGGGACACCTTCGTAAATCCCATAATTCTGCTCCGCCAGACGCGGTTCCTGCAGCACAGGCAAACCGCACTGCGCTGCGGCGGGCTGCGCAGTCTGCAGCGCTCTTTTCTGCGGCGAGGAAAATACGGCGTCAAACACAACGCCGGACAACTCCTCCGCCAGACGTTCCGCCTGCTTTTTCCCTCGTTCTGTCAATTCCCCGTTGCTGATCCCGCACACACGGTCTTCTGCATTTAAGCCGATCTCGCCATGACGGGCCACATAAAGCTTCATGATCTTCCTTCCTTCTTCTTCTGCTGCATATTTTCCGGAAAACCGAAATCAGACCTTACAAAACAGCCGCAAAGCAGCACCGCGGCAATTTTCATCCGCTGAAAACAACCGTTCACCGCTTTGCGGCTATTCCTTACATCAAATGATTTTCCGATTCCGTTATACTTCCTCAAGCGCACGTTCCAGCCAGAAGGACGCTACGTCCAGCGCCTTGTAAAATCCTTCGCGTTCACTTGCTTTGAGGATCTGCTTTTTTGGCCGGACGTTCGGATCGGTCGTCAGCAGCTGAACGGAGATCTTATCGGCGGCATCGGTATCCCCGATTTTTTTGGTACTTTTGATCTCCATTTTTATTACATATTTATCTGCCATATCACCGTAATAGATCGTATTGCCGCAGCGCACCAAAGGCTTGCCCTTATAAGTCAGGGCTGCTGTTGCCTCGCTCATCTTCAAACCATCCTTTCTTTCGTCGCAGAAGCCCGCGCCGGCGCAGGCTCCATTTGCTGCATCAGGAAATAAAAACAGCCAGCATATTTCCTGTTATCTTGGTATTGCAGTATTATACCATGTTTTAAAAAGCGTGTAAAGGCGAAATTTGTAACGGTTCCGTCTTCCCTCTTTTTCGCAAGCGAACAGATGCTTTCATACAAAAAAGGCCCGCCTTTCAGCGAGCCTCAGCCGTTAAGCATCCAGATACGATTTGACGAGCACCTGCAGCAATTCATCGCGGTCAATCCTGCGGATAAGGCTGCGAGCGTTGTTGTGTGTTGTGATATAGGTCGGGTCTTCCGAAAGGATATACCCGACGATCTGGTTGATTGGATTATAGCCCTTTTCCCGCAGAGCGTCATAAACCGCGGTCAGAATCCGGCGGATCTCCGCCTGCCGCTCGTTTCCAAGGGAAAAAGTCATGGTCTTATCAAGCATGGACTCACCTCCGTTAAATTCAGTATACAACAAATCCTTCGGAAATACAAGTAAAGAAGTGACAAAAACAACAGGCACTTATTTGTTGATCCGGCTGCACTGCAGACAGATCAGCGGATCTCGATCCCCAGACGGAATTTCAGATTGCCGAGGATCTTCTTGATATATCGGTTGGCATCCTCGGGCGTGATCGCCTGATCGCCCGGGACAAAGGAGATCTGGAACGCCATGCTCTTTTTGCCCGCACCGATCTGCTCGCTGCGGTAAACATCAAACAGTTCCACCTTGCCGACCTGCGGGCAGGCTTTTGTGATCTCTTTTTCGATCGTACCGCATTCCGTTTCTTCATCCACGATCAAGGCAAGATCGCGCAGGACCACCGGATGCTCCGAAATCGGGCGATAGCGGAAATTCGATTCTGCGTGGCTCATGAGCGCAGGATAATTCAGTTCCGCCAAAAAGATCTTATGGTTGCTCTTGCTGTCCTTCGGCAGCTTCAGTTCTGCCGTTACGGAATTGGCCAGCTTGCCGAAAACACCGACCCGTTCGCCGCCGCAGAGCAGATAGGCCGAGATGCCCGGATGCAGATAGGGAACATCCTGCGCACGCTCGTAATCAAAATTCAGGCCAAATGCCTCGCCAAGGGCTTCCAACGCGCCCTTCAGCGTGAAAAAGCTTTCTTCCTCGCCGAATACCGCCATACCGAGATGCAGGATCTCCTCCGGCAGCTCCGTGACCGGCAGCGCCTTTGGCGCATACACATTGGAAAGCTCAAAGATGCGGCCGGAATGGTTGCCGCGCTTGAGATTTTCCACCACCGTATTCAGCAGAGACGGCACCAGCAGCGGACGCATGATCGTCAGGTTTGAGGTGATCGGGTTGAGCAGGCGGATCACCGTGCGTTCGGGAGCATCCGCCGCAAGATGCAGCGCATCCAGATCGGCATCCGCATAAAACGCCAGAGTGGACACCTCGTAAAAGCCCTGGCTGCACATCGTCCGTTTCGTTTTTTCGCGTTTTTTCTGTTCGGCGTTCATTCCTCCGCTGGTCACGGTTGCGTTTTTGAGGAAGGTCGGAACGATCTTTTCATAACCGTATTCACGGATCACCTCTTCGGCCAGATCCGGTTCGCCGATCTCGATATCTTCACGATAGCGCGGAGCGGTCACTTCCAGCGTATCGCCGCTGCGCCGGACTTCAAAATTCAGACGCTGCAGAATATCCAGGATCGCTTCGGCAGGAACTTCGATGCCGAGGATCCGGTTGATGCCGCTGATGGTCGCCGTAAAATGCTTGCCTTCGCGCGGCGCACCCGCGCTGACGTCAAACGCGCTGGCAGTAATTTCGCCGCAGCCGAATTCCTGAATCAGGTGCAGGGCGCGCGCCATTCCCAGCTCCGTGGTGTATTCCGAGATCCCCTTTTCATAATGGCTGGACGCATCGGTGTTCTGCCCAAGGCCTCGCGCCGTTTTGCGGATATTGTCGCGGGCAAATTTTGCCGATTCAAACAGCAGCTGCGTGGTGTTTTCCGTAATCTCGCTGTTCTGGCCTCCCATCACTCCGGCCAGTGCCACCGGCTTGCTGCCGTCGCAGATCACCAGATTGCTGTCGCTGAGCGTAAATTCCTTGCCGTCCAGCGTTACGATCTTTTCGCCGTTCACCGCGCGCCGCACAACGATACGGCTGCTTTCCAGCGTACTCATATCAAACGCGTGCATCGGTTGGCCGATCTCCAGCATGACATAGTTTGTAATATCCACCACATTACTGATACTGCGCAGCCCGCACAACGCCAGACGGCGCTTCATCCAGCGCGGCGACGGACCGAAGCGGATGTTGCGCACCGCATGCCCCAGATAACGCGGGCAAAGGTCGGGCGCCTCCACGGAAATATCGAATCCTTCAAACACGGCATCCGTCTGGGTATAATCGGTCGCCGGCATTTTCAGCGGCTTGCCCAGAACGGCCGCTACCTCGCGCGCGATCCCGAGAACCGACTGGCAATCCGCACGGTTTGCCGTTACGGAAATATCAAAAATGGTTTCGTTCAGGCCGACCACGTCGCGGATATCCGTTCCCGGAACGGTATCCTCCGGCAGGATCAGAATGCCGTAAACCTCGGCGCCTTCACACAGGTCGTCGTTCAGGCCAAGCTCTTCGCCGGAGCAGAGCATTCCATTCGATTCGATCCCCATCAGTTTCTTTTTCCGGATCGTGATGCCGCCGGGCAGCGTGGACTGATCCAGCGCAGCCGGCACATGCGCGCCGACAAAAATATTATCCGCGCCGGTGCTGATCTGAATATCCTTTCCGTACTCTCCGCAGTCCAGCTTGCAGACCGTCAGGTGAGTTCCTTCCTGTTTGACCGCTTCGGTCACAACGCCGACCACCACGCGGCTGATCTCTGCGCCGAGGTCGATCAGTTCCTCCACCTCAAACCCGCAGGAAAACAGCTTTTCCTGCAGTTCCAGCGGAGACACATCGATATCTACATAATCCTTCAACCAGCTGAAAGGTACTTTCATTGTTTCCGCCCCCCGTTAGTCTTTGAACTGCTTGAGAAAACGCAGGTCGTTTTCAAACAGCAGCCCCATGTTGTTGATGCCGTATTTCAGCATGGCAATGCGCTCCACACCGATACCGAACGCGATTCCGGAATAAACCTGGGGATCGATCCCGCAGTTTTCCAGCACTTTGTGATGAACAACGCCGCCGCCGAGAACCTCGATCCAGCCGGTGTGTTTGCAGAGCGGGCAGCCTTTTCCGCCGCATTCAAAGCAGCTGACATCGACTTCCACGCTCGGTTCGGTAAACGGAAAATAGCTGGGGCGCAGGCGGGTCTTAACGTCTCCGGAAAAAATCGTCTGAACAAATTTATCCAGCATCCCCTGCAGATCGCAGAGAGTGATCCCCTTGTCGACCACAAGACCTTCCATCTGGTGGAACATCGGCGAATGGGTGGCGTCGCTGTCCGAACGGAAAACGCGGCCCGGAACCAGCACCTTGATCGGCGGCTTTTCGCGGTCCATCACGCGGATCTGCCCCGGGCTGGTGTGGGTGCGCAGAACAATATCCTCCGCGACATAAAAGGTATCCTGCATATCGCGTGCCGGATGGTTCTTTGCAACATTCAGGCGGGTGAAATTGTGGTCATCGTCTTCAATTTCCGGGCCTTCAAAAATTTCGAAGCCCATTCCGGCAAAAACGTCGATCATCTGGTTCTTTGTGATCGTGATCGGATGCAGCGCCCCGGTCGAGCGACGCACAGCCGGCATCGTGATATCGATCTGCTCGCTGCGGTTGGCATTTTCCAGCTCTGCCTGTTCGATCCTGGCGCGAAGGTTCTGATAAACCTCCTCCGCCTGCACCTTGAACTGATTGATCGCCTTGCCGACGACCGGACGGGACTCCGGCGGAACGTCGCGCAGACCTTTCATCAGCCCCGACACGCTTCCGTTTTTGCTCAAATACTTCTGCCAGAAGGCAGACAACTCTTCCGTTGAACCGACTGCAGCAGCATCCTGCTCCATTTGCTCCTGAAGAGCCTTCAATTGTTCTTCCATAGTACACCTCGTTTTTTCTGAAAAAAATAAAAACGCCTTCATCCCGAAAAAGGGACGAAGACGAAATCTCCGCGGTACCACCCGTTTTTTTGCCTGAGCAAACACTCCTGCGGCGGGTAACGGCGCCGACCCGTTGCGGCCTACTGCAATTCAGCCGCACCGCTCAGAAGGGAACTTCACACCTGCCGTTCCGATAAAACCGCTTTCAGCCGGGGCGGTCTCTCTCTGTAATCGAACCAGTGGCGGGGCTACTTCCTTCGTCACAGCGTTATCAGTGATATGTATATAGTTTAACAAATGCACCCGGAAAATGCAAGGCTTTTTGAAGATTTTCCTGCTCTGCCATTTCTGCAGACTGCCCGGAAAAACGAAAAAGAAAATCGGCGCCGAAAGCCGGCAAAATGTATTGACTTCGGGACAGAATATGATAAAATAAGTGTGTCGTGTATAGATGTGACTCACTTCTATCATGCAAATATATGGCCTAAACGGTTTTTCCGCAAAACGCTCATCGGACAGGGCTGGCCACTGCCGCATGCGGCGAAAGCGCCGCGTTATTGATCGAGTTAGAAGCTCAATTTTATAAGTTGGTTACTTTATAACCAGTGCGGATGCACACCACTTGTGAAACGTTCAATAAGAGTAGTAAAAGTATATTTGCTGAATAGACTCTGAATAAACGGATCAGTCATGTCATATACTATGCAGACACCGCCGGACAGGGATTGTCCGGCCGCCTACATAATATATTTCGCATGTTCGCAGGCAGTGGTTTGTTCCGCTGCCTGTTTTTTTATTTTTCAGCAGGGAGAAATGAACATGGATCTGAATGCACAAAAGCGCGCGCCCATTTATACGGCATTGGAACGTTTCCGCAGACAGCGCGTAGTTCCGTTCGATGTTCCCGGGCACAAGCGCGGGCGCGGAAACCCCGAACTGGTGGAGCTGCTCGGCGAACGCTGTGTCGGCATCGATGTCAATTCCATGAAACCTCTGGACAACCTCTGTCATCCGATTTCAGTCATCAAGGAGGCGGAGGAGCTTGCTGCCGATGCATTCGGCGCGGCGCATTCGTTCTTTATGGTCGGCGGTACCACCTCCGCCGTTCAGGCGATGATCCTTTCGGTCTGCAAGGCCGGCGACAAGATCATTCTTCCGCGCAACGTACATAAAAGCGCGATCAACGCGCTGGTTCTCTGCGGTGCTGTTCCCGTTTATATCGATCCGAAAGTCGACCGGAAGCTTGGGATCCCCCTCGGCATGGAAATTGCCGATGTGCGCGCCGCAATGGACGCCAATCCGGACGCGGCGGCGCTTCTGATCAACAATCCCACTTATTACGGTATCTGTTCCGACCTCAAATCGCTGGTGGCTCTGGCGCATGAACACGGAATGCTCGCTCTGGTAGACGAGGCACACGGCACCCACCTTTATTTCGGCCCCGGTCTTCCCTGTTCCGGTATGGCCGCCGGGGCGGACATGGCTGCCGTTTCGATGCATAAGTCCGGCGGAAGCCTGACGCAAAGCTCTCTGCTGCTGTTGGGGCCTGCGATGAATGCGCGGCACGTTGCGCAGATCATCAATCTGACGCAGACGACCAGCGCCTCCTACCTGCTGATGGCCAGTCTGGATATCTCCCGGAGAAACCTTGCGCTGCGCGGCGCGGAATCGTTTTCCAAGGTCGCCGGAATGTCTCAGTATGCCCGGGAAGAGATCAACAACATTGGCGGATATTACGCGTACGGCGCCGAGCTGAAAAACGGCGGTAGCATCTTTGACTTTGACGTGACAAAGCTCGCGGTTTATACCCGCGGCATCGGTCTGACCGGGATCGAAGTTTATGACCTTCTGCGGGACGAATATGATATTCAGATCGAATTCGGCGACATCAGCAATATGCTGGCGTATATTTCGATCGGTGACCGGATTCAGGATATTGAACGGCTGGTCGGCGCTCTTGCCGATATCAAACGGCTTTATTCCAGACCGGTGACCAGTCTGTTCACCTCGGAATATATTTCTCCCACCGTGGCCGCAACACCTCAGCGCGCATTCTACGCCGAAAAAGAGGCGCTGCCGATCCGTTCCACAGAGGGCCGTGTCTGCGGAGAATTTGTCATGTGCTATCCGCCCGGCATTCCGATCCTTGCCCCCGGCGAGGTCGTCACCCGGGAGATCATCGAGTATATTCTCTTTGCACAGGAAAAGGGCTGTTCCATGCAGGGGCCGGAAAGCCCCGATATTTCCACACTGAATGTGCTGAAGGAGGGGACCTATTGACATGGATTTCTGGTTCAGTGAAATGCACACCGAGAACGTCAAGATGTCGATCCGGGTAGAAAAACAGCTGTTCAGCGCGCAGAGCGATTTTCAGCGCATTGATGTTTTTGATTCTCCGGAATTCGGCCGGTTCCTCACTTCGAACGGCAGCGTGATTTTTTCGGAGAAGGATGAATTTACTTACGATGAAATGATTGTCCATGTGCCGATGGCAGTCCATCCCTGCGTCCGCCGCGTTCTGGTGATCGGCGGCGGGGACGGCGGCGTTGCCCGTGAGCTTTCACACTACGAGGAGATCGAATCGATCGATGTGGTGGAGCCGGACAGGCTGTTCGTCGACGTTTGCCGCAGCTATTTTCCCGACAATGCGTGCGGTCTGGACGATCCCCGCGTCACAGTCTGTTACGAGGACGGTCTGCGGTTTCTCCGCAGCAAAAAAGACGCTTACGACCTGATTATCAATGACTGTACCGATCCCCTTGGGCATGCAGCCGGGCTGTTTACCAAAGAATTTTACGGCAGCTGCTTTCAGGCGCTGCACGACGACGGGATCATGGTCTACCAACACGGCAGCCCGTTTTACGACGAAGATGAAGCGACCTGCCGCACTATGCACCGCAAAGCGTTCCGCAGCTTTCCGGTCAACCGGGTGTATCAGGCGCATATTCCCACCTGCCCGGCCGGTTACTGGCTGTTTGGCTTTGCGTCCAAAAAATATCATCCGATCCGCGACCTGAACGCAAAGCGCTGGAACGAGCGCGGAATCAAAACATGGTATTATACGACCAACCTTCACACCGGAGCGTTCATGCTGCCGCGCTATGTGGAAGATCTGCTGATCGAGGAAGAATGCTGAAACAACAGGCCGGGAACGGTCTTTGAAATGAAACGAAAGGACGGGACAAAATGAGCAAGGTATTGATCATCGGCTGCGGCGGTGTTGCATCCGTCGCAATTCAGAAGTGCTGCCAGAACAGCGAGGTGTTTACCGAGATCTGTATTGCCAGCCGCACCAGGGAAAAATGCGATGCTCTGAAGGCAAAGCTGGAAGGAACCACAAAAACCAGAATCACGACCGCGCAGGTAAATGCGGACAATCCGGAGGAACTGATCTCCCTGATTCGGGATTACCGGCCCCAGGCGGTTCTGAACGTTGCTTTGCCGTATCAGGATCTGACGATCATGGACGCCTGTCTGGCCTGCGGTGTGGATTACATTGACACCGCAAACTATGAGCCGGAAAACACCGACGATCCGCAGTGGCGTGCCATTTACGAGGAACGCTGCAAAAAAGAAGGCTTTACTGCCTATTTTGATTACAGCTGGCAGTGGGCATACCGCAAAAAATTCGAAGAAGCCGGGCTGACAGCTCTGCTCGGCAGCGGATTCGACCCCGGCGTAACCAGCGTGTTCACCGCTTATGCGCAGAAGCATTATTTTGACGAGATCCATACCATCGACATTCTGGACTGCAACGGCGGCGATCACGGCTACCCGTTTGCGACCAATTTCAATCCGGAGATCAACCTGCGGGAGGTCTCCGCAAACGGAAGCTACTGGGAAAACGGCCGCTGGGTCGAAACAAAGCCGATGGAGATCAAACGCGAATATGATTTTCCTCAGGTCGGAAAAAAAGACATGTATCTGCTGCACCACGAGGAGATCGAATCGCTGGCAAAAAACATTCCCGGCGTGCGGCGCATCCGCTTTTTTATGACCTTTGGCCAGAGCTATCTGACACATATGAAATGCCTGGAGAATGTCGGAATGCTTTCGACGAGTCCGATCCAATTCGAAGGCCGCGAAATCGTGCCGATTCAGTTTTTAAAAGCACTTCTGCCTGATCCTGCCTCGCTGGGGCCGCGCACAGTCGGAAAAACGAATATCGGCTGTATCTTTACCGGCGTTAAGGACGGCAAAGAAAGAACCGTTTATATTTATAACGTCTGCGATCACCAGGCCTGCTACCGTGAGCTGGGCAGCCAGGCGATCAGCTACACCACCGGCGTGCCGGCCATGATCGGCACCGCGCTGGTCGTCAGCGGGATATGGAACAAAAAAGGCGTGTTCAATCTGGAAGAGTTTGATCCGGATCCCTACATGGAGATGCTCAACCGCTTTGGTCTGCCGTGGGTCGTGGACGAATCGCCCGCGATCGTAGAATGATCCGGAGGAAAAAACGGCATGAAAATACAGGAGCTGCCGACACCGGTTTATCTGGTCGATGAAAAAAAACTGAAGGAAAACCTCGCTGTTCTGCGGAGCGTTCAGGAGCGCACCGGCTGCAAAATTCTGCTGGCGCAGAAGGCGTTTTCCATGTTTCGCGTTTATCCGCTGATCCGGCAGTACCTTGCCGGTGCAACGGCCAGCGGCCTGTTTGAAGCAAAACTGGCGCACGAGGAAATGGGCGGCGAAAATCACGTTTTCTCCCCTGCCTTTACCGATCCCGAAATGCAGGAGCTTTGCCGCATCTGCGACCACATCAGCTTTAATTCCATTGCACAGCTGGAGCATCACCGTGCCGTATGGGAGGCTTCCGCCGTAAGCGTTGGGCTGCGGATCAACCCCGAGCATTCCACTCAGGAGGGACACGCCATCTATGACCCCTGCGCACCCGGCTCCCGGCTCGGGATTACACGAGCCAACTTTCCGGATCAGCTGCCGCGCGGTGTGGAAGGCCTGCATTTTCACACACTCTGCGAACAGGACGCCGCGCCTCTGGTCGAAACCTTTGCCGCTGCAGAAGAAAAATTCGGCCGGTTTTTTCCGGGCCTGAAATGGATCAATCTGGGCGGCGGACATCATATCACCCGCCCCGGGTACGATATTGCCGCGCTGGAAGCGCTGATCCTCCGCATCCGTAAGCAATACGGTACGGAGGTCTATCTGGAACCGGGCGAGGCCATTGCGCTGAATGCCGGATATCTGATCACTACCGTACTGGATGTGGTGCATAATGGGATACCGATTCTGATCCTTGACACATCCGCCGCCTGCCATATGCCGGACGTGCTGGAGATGCCGTACCGCCCGCCGCTGCAGAATACCGGCGTTCCCGGCGAAAAGGCCGTTACCTGCAGACTTTCTTCCCGAACCTGCCTGGCCGGAGACGTGATCGGTGATTACAGCTTCGATCAGATCCCGGAAATCGGCGACCGGTTGACTTTTGAGGACATGGCGATCTATTCGATGGTAAAAAACAACACCTTCAACGGAATGCCGTTGCCGGGTCTTGCGCTGCTGCGGGAAAACGGCAGCTGCGAACTGATCCGCAGCTTCGGCTATCGTGATTTTAAGGAGCGACTTTCCTGATGATGCTGCACACTTTGCCCAAGCATGACGGTTTTTATATGCCCGCCGAATTTTCCCCGCATCAGGCCACCATTATGATCTGGCCGGTTCGTCCGGGAAGCTGGG
>JAQXJH010000125.1 GCA_029008595.1 Bacillota bacterium | reverse complement strand
TGTGCGCGCTGCTGCATCATGCGCACCCGGCGGATCGCTTCCTGCTGCATTCGCAGCAGATCATGATCGTTTTTCGGAACCTCTGCCACCGCATCCGCCTCCTTTCCGGCGAGCGTTTAAAGAATGCCTCCCTTTTTCAGAAGAGGCAGCAGCTGCATCAGCTGCATCATGTGCGTGGCGTCATCCAGCTTTTTCTGGCGTTTTTCGCTCAACAGAGGGCGCAGAGAGCGCAGAAAACGGGTGCTGTCGGTTTCCTGCTTCATGCCGGAGAGCAAAGGCATCAGTTTTACGACCATCTGCATGGCCTCGGGCGAAAGGGACGGCATGGCGTTTTCCGGTGCTGCCGGTCTGACCGGCTGCGGAACGGATACAGCCGCGGCCGGCTGCGCGGTTTCTGTCTGCTGCGCGGAGTCCTGCCCTGCCGCAAACATTCCGGCCAGAGCCTGGATCTGCTTCATGGCCTCCGGATCCTGCAAAAGACCGTTGATTTTTGCAGCCATGTCGTCCATGCGGAATTCATTTCCTTTCCATCAGCTTGCGGATGATCTCCTGCGCCTGCGGCGTAGCCAGAATGCGGGCGGTGGTTTCCTTATCGGAAAGCGCCTGCTGCAGCATCGCGGCGTCCTTTGGGCTGAGCTTTTTCAGCAAATTGTCCGGTGAACCGCCCTGAACGGAGCTGCGGATGCTTTCCGGATCGGTACCGAGCTGCGAAGCGACCGAGCGGATCATCGCTTCCAGCTCCTGCGGGTTCGGCGCGGCGTTTTGTTTCATCGGGATCTCCCCCTGTTTCATGAAAATTCCGGTCACGGTGAATCATATGACAGCCGGGAAGCGGATATGCGCAAATAACGTGCCTCCCTTTTGATTTTATGCTCCTGCGGAAGAAAGCGTGCAGAACCCGCGGCCCATCCGGTACGCCGTTCGTTCGGATCCGTTCCGGCGGCTCAAAATCTTTGTTTTCACTTGACGCAGAAGAAAATATATCGTACATTATAATAAAAGATTCCAATTCAGGAATCGTGCCGCTGCCGCCTGCGGTAAAAGAAATTCCGGGAAACCGGCTTTGTACCGGCCGTTTTGCAGCGGACAGAAAGGAATATGCCATTCAGCAATGAGGATTCTTGTTTTTTCGGATTCCCATGGGAACAAAAGTGCCATGGAACGCGCCGTGCGGGAACAGCCGGACGCAGAGGTGATCCTGTTTCTGGGCGACGGCGCGGAAGAAGCGGAAGCTGTCCGCGCGGGCCTTCCGCCGCAAAAGCGGATGCTTACCGTCCGCGGCAACAATGACTGGCGCAGCAGCGCGCCGGATTTTGACGAGCTGACCGTCGGAAACACAAAAATATTTTTTACGCATGGTCATCTGTTCCGCGTAAAATACGATTTGTATACGGCTGTCTGTGCCGCCAAAAGCCGAAAGGCCAACATTCTGCTCTTCGGCCATACGCATACGCCGATGATCGATTATGACGACGGACTGTATCTGATGAATCCCGGTGCGCTCTGCGCTTCCTGGGGCAGTCTTCCCGGCTACGGCACCGTCGATATCACCCCGGCGGGTATTCTGCTCAACCGCGTGGAACTGAAATGAACACAAAAAACGGAGCCGCATTCCCCGCAGTCAGAGCAGGAAAATACGGCTCCCGATCGATTTTTTTGTGAAGCGGCTTATTCGCTGCGGCCGGATTTTTGCGCGCGGAGGTCGCTCAGCAGCTGGACGATCTCGCCGAGCGCATAAAGCACCACACCGGCGACGGCGGTGACGGCAAGCACCTTGAGCATCATTTCGGAGGGAACGTCGGCCTCCTCAACAAACAGAACGTTCACGGCGGCGAAGATATCGTACAGGATCCCACCGATCACGCTGCCCAGACCGAGCATTTTCGCGGCGACGGCTGCGTTGCTGCGCTCGCCCGCGGCGGCCTGCTTGGAGCGGCGTGTGATGTCGCGGCTGGTAAAGTCCAGAAACAGGCTGATCAGAAGGGCGCCGGCAATGGTAACGATCGCTTCCGGAACCATATAAGTGGCGTTATAGCCAAGCGAATACTGCCATGCGGGCATTCCCTCGGGAGCCCACACGCCCCACACAGCCCAGCCGGAAATAAAGTGGCAGAGGTAGCGCAGAACAGAAGCCAGAAGTCCGCCGGCAGCCAGCGCAATGCCCTGATTCGGGATCTTTTTGCGGAACACGCCGCCAAGACCGAGCACGCCGAATGCAACGATGTAGTCAAACAGGATGATGCAGAGCAGCGCCCAGAAGCTGGTGCCGTAGCGCAGGTTGTTCATGCCGAGCAGCATCTGGAACAACCCGTAAATGCCGCCCGTAAACAGACCCCAGCGGGTGCCGTAGCGATAGGCGATGATGATAACCGGCAGCATGGAAAACGCCGTTACCGAGCCGCCGAACGGCATGTTGACGATCTGGATCTCGCTGAGCACCGTGGCCAGCGCGACCATGATCGCGCTTTCCGTCATGCGCAGCACATTGTTTTTCTTTTGCATGAGAAAATCCTTCCTTCTTCTTTGATATCCGTCTTGAACGGAGGTTCCCGGGCGGAGCCTTTTGACAAAGGGAAAGCGAACGAAATAAAAAGAGCGCTTTGCAGCAATGCCGCAAAGCGCCGGAGTCCGACTGTTTGCTTCCTACGCTGGCATTACCCAGATCAGGTTCCCGGGTCCGCGCCTTTGCGCCATCTCAGCCGGCAGAACCGCCAGCACCCCGTTCAATTCAATTGGTATTGTATCGCACGAAATCAAACTTGTCAAGTACATATGAAAACAAGTGCTTGCTGTCGGATCCATAAAAATAAAAAAAGAAAATTTTTTTGAAAAAATCTGAAAAGCTCTTTGCGTCCGCTGTTTTATGGGGTATAATGGTATTTGATAACAGCTGCATGGATTCTGCCCGGCAGAGAGGCTTTGCCGGAGGCAGGACGGAAGGCAGGCGGCAGTTGGTGAAAGGAATGATTTTCGATGACGACCAATGAATTCTATTTTACTTCCGCAAACGGAATTCAGCGTGTTTTCGCAAAAGAGTGGCTCCCGCCGGAGGAACCGGCCGCAATTTTGCTGATTGCTCACGGTATGGCGGAATATATTGAGCGTTATGCGGAGTTTGCGTCGTTCCTTGCAGAATACGGGATCCTTGTGGCCGGGCTGGATCACTGCGGACACGGCAAGTCCGTCCGCACGCCGGACGATCTCGGCTTTTTTGCCGAAGAAGACGGCTGGAACCTGCTGGTGGAGAATCTGCATCTGCTGCGCACCAAAGAGGAGGAGGCACACCCGAATCTGCCGGTGTTTCTGCTTGGGCACAGCATGGGTTCCTTTGTGGCGCGGACGTATATGATGGAGCACGGCGACGGGCTGGCCGGCGTTCTGCTCTGCGGCACGGGGGTCGTGCCGGAAGCTGCAATCCGTGCGGGTCAGGCTCTGGCCGCGATGGAACGCAAAAAGTACGGCAGTCATCACCGCAGCAGCCGCCTCAATCAGCTGAGCTTCGGCTCGTTCAACAAGCAGTTTGCCCCGAACCGGACCGCCTGCGACTGGCTGACCAGAGATAACGCCGTAGTGGACGCTTACTGCGCCGATCCGTATTGCGGCTTCGTGTTTACCGTGGCGGCATTTCAGGATCTGTTTTCCGGTCTTTGCTATATTCAGAATAAACGCAATCTGGCCAAAATTCTGCCGGGGCTGCCGGTGTTCCTGTTTTCCGGCTCGGAGGATCCGGTGGGCGGGAACGGCCGCGGCGTGCAGAAGGTCGCCCACGCGCTGCTGGATGCCGGTGTCAGGAACGTGACGGTCAAATTGTATGCCGGAGCGCGCCACGAGGTGCTCAACGAACTGAACCGCGGCCAGGTTTATTCCGATGTACTCACATGGATCGAAAATCGCCTGTGAAAACGGGTGCGGGGCGGGATGGACGTTTCCACCCCGCCCCTTTTGAATGACGATATACGGAGGATGCTGCATGCAGATCGATTTTTTACCGCTCCGGAACAGACTGTTGGAAGACGGCATCGCGCAGATCGGCTTTTCCGATCTGCACGGGATCCTGCCGGAACGCTATGCACATCTGCCGTATGGCGTCACGCTGGTCTTCCGGCTCTGCAGCGGTGTGCTGGATGAGGTGGAAACACGTTCGGCGCCGACCTTTACCTATTTTCAGCATTACCGCGCGGTCAATGCCGCGCTGGACAATGCCGCCCTGCGGACGGCGGTTTTTCTGGAGCGTGCCGGATTCCGCGCCATGCCGGTGCCTGCGTCCCAGAGCGTGCATGATATGGGGCCGTATTCCGGTGCGTTCCAGCACAAAACAGCCGCTGTCCGCGCGGGGCTGGGTTGGATCGGCAAGAGCGCGCTGTTTGTTTCGCCGCAGTTCGGGCCGAGGGTCCGGTTGTGTACGGTGCTGACCGATTGCCCGCTGCCCGGCGCGCAGACCGCCGTTCCCGTGTCCCGGTGCGGCAGCTGCAGCCGGTGTGTGGACGCCTGCCCCGCGCACGCGATCACCGGAAAGGAATACGGCGCGGGAATGATGCGCAGCGAAATTTTTGACCCGGAGGCCTGCAGCCGCCATATGAAGCAGGCGTATCTGCAGATCGGCCGCGGTGCGGTCTGCGGGATCTGCGCCGCGGTCTGCCCGTTCGGAAAACAACCGCAGGAAAGGAATCTGTTATGAATCCGTTTGCCCGTACAGAGCTTTTGCTGACGCCGCAGGGCGTTGAAAAACTGAAGCATTCCGCAGTCGCGGTTTTCGGCGTGGGCGGCGTGGGCGGTTTTGCCGCAGAGGCGCTTGCCCGCAGCGGCGTTGGCCGGCTGGATCTGTTTGACCACGATACCGTCAGTCTTTCCAATCTGAACCGGCAGATCATCGCCACGCTGGAGACGGTCGGCCGGCCGAAGGTGGACGTGATGAAGGAACGGATCGCATCCATCAACCCGGAAGCCGAGGTCCATGCGAACCGCTGCTTTTATCTGCCGGAAAACGCCGGTTCCATCGATCTTTCGCAGTATGATTATATCGTTGATGCGGTGGACACGGTCGCAGCCAAGCTGGAGCTGGCCGAACGGGCGACCCGGCTCGGCGTGCCGGTCATCAGCTGCATGGGAGCGGGCAATAAGCTGGATCCGACCCGGTTCGAGGTGGCCGATCTTTCGAAAACAAGCGTCTGCCCGCTGGCGCGGGTGATGCGGATCGAACTGAGGCGGCGCGGAATCACGCATCTGAAGGTCGTCTATTCCAAAGAGGAACCGCGCGTTCCCCTGCAGGCGGACCAGGACGACGCTCCCGGCCGCCGCAGCGTTCCGGGGAGCGTGGCCTTTGTGCCGTCGGCCGCAGGGCTGATCGCCGCCGGAGCTGTCGTCCGCGATCTGTGCGCGGAGTTTCTGGCGGACGGAAAAAACTGAATTGGGAAGATGAAAGCGCCGGAAACATGCAATCAAAATTCCTTCACAAGTTTGGAAAATGCAATGAAGCGGGAGGATCGTCATGAAAAGAATCGATATTTCCAATCTTCAAAAGGGAATGGAAGCTGAACTTTTGCAGTGGGTGATCGATACTGTATATGAATATTCGGAACAATGCGATAAGGAAGAAAGAAATGATTATCAGATCGGGAAAAAAGATGCTTATGAAAATGTTCTGGATGCCATTCGGACAAGAGCGGACATTCTGAGCGAATAAGTTTTTTAAGCAATCGCTGATGAATACCGGACGTTTTTTAGTTCTTGAATTCGCAGGCAATTCAGAATTTCAAAACTGGTTGATCCGCTCTCCGAGAGAAAAACGAGGACAGATACGGCGGATCAAAAAATGAGTGAAATGTGAAATATCTGTGCCCTGTGTACGGAGAAATATGCAAACAATTGAACAGGAGATATGACGGTATGGTTAACGACAGAATCAAGGTCAGATTCATGGGAGAGGACAATCGCTTAATGCTGCGGCACGGCAAGGTTTACGACGCACGAATTTTGAAAAAAGACTGGTACGGAATCGTTGACGAAACCAACGAAGAATACGCGTATCCTCCTGATCTGTTTGAAGTTGTTACGTCTGAAGACGACGGTTAACAGCAGATGAATATTTCAAGTGCTTGCGAATTTCAAAACCGAATCAAGCATCATAGCTTCAGCTGTGGTGCTTTTTTGATCTCCTCCGCGGCAGCCGCCGGTATCAGGCTCCTGACGGCGGGCTTGCACAGCATGGGTTTACCTCATTTCCGGTTTTCTTCGAGATACCGATCAATCATCTGGTTCACCAACGCGTAAACGCTGGTTCCATTTGC
>JAQXJH010000124.1 GCA_029008595.1 Bacillota bacterium | reverse complement strand
GGAAGTCTGAAGATAATCCTTGGTAAATGTCGGCCCTATTTCAAAGCTTCCGTTGAGCAGCTTTCCTGTAGCTGCCTCTTCCTCCGCAAAAGAGGCAATCGGAAATGCCGTTACCGTAAAAAGAATCGATAAAATGACCGCTATGAATTTCTTTGCTCTTCCCGCATTCATTTATATTCATCTCCTGAATGACAATACCTTACTGAAATGCAGATGCCTGATCTATTACTCTTCTTCGACGTTCAGGAATACATCACATCTCCGCTTCCGCGGAGACCAAATCAAAATCTGCGATTCGCCGAATAAAAGTTTGTCGAATCGATTTAATTATAGCGAACATTCCCACAAGTTTCAAGCATTCATTTACTTTTCGAGGCAGCAGCGGTTGTCTCCTGATTTATTCGTTTCTTTTTGTTCTTGCTTTCCTTTTCGATTCAATCTGCGAGCGTTTACAGCAGCGCATTTTCTTCTTGATTTTCTCCTTTGGTAACTTGTTCCGCAAATTGTTTCGAAAAGCCGCCTTGATTCCATAAAATCAGGATTGCTTCATCAAAACGAGAACCCCAAAAATCCTTGATTCAGCCAAGGATTTTCGGGGTTCCGAAAATACAACAAAGATCAGAGATTTATTCCCACTCGATCGTGGCGGGGCCTTTGGGGCTCAGATCGTACAAAACGCGGCAGACACCCGGCACTTCGGCCAGAATGCGGTCGGCGATCCGGCGCAGGATGGAAAATTCGATTTCCGGAACCGTAGCGGTCATGGCATCGACGGTGTTGACAGCGCGGATGATCACCGGCCAGTCAAACACGCGTTTGCCGCCGCGAACACCGGTCGAGCGGAAATCCGGAATAACGGTAAAGAACTGCCATACCTTTGACGTCAGGCCGGCGTTGTCAAATTCCTCTCGCAGAATTGCATCGGATTCGCGCAGTGCGGCCAGACGATCGCGTGTGATCGCGCCGAGGCAGCGCACGCCCAGACCCGGGCCGGGAAACGGCTGACGGTAAACCATATTAGCGGGCAAACCGAGCGCATCGCCAACCACACGGACCTCATCCTTGAACAGCAGGCGGATCGGCTCAACCAGCTCAAACTGCATCTCCTCCGGCAGCCCGCCGACATTATGATGCGCCTTGACGCCATCACTTTCCAGAATATCCGGATAAATAGTGCCCTGCGCCAGGAAGGAGATCCCCTCCAGCTTGCGCGCCTCCTCATCGAATACTTTGATGAACTCGCCGCCGATGATCTTGCGCTTGCGTTCAGGCTCCTCAACGCCGGCCAGCAGATCGAGAAAACGATCCGTTGCGTCGACATAAATCAGATTGGCATCCATCTGATTGCGGAAAACCTCAATGACCTGTTCGCTCTCACCCTTGCGCATCAGGCCATGATTGACATGAACACAGATAAGCTGTTTGCCGATCGCCCTGATCAGCAGAGCCGCGACGACAGAACTGTCAACGCCGCCGGAAAGAGCCAGCAGAACCTTCTTGTCACCAACCTGTGCGCGAATGGCTTTGGTCTGCTCCGCAATAAATTGCTCGGCCAACTCAGGTGTGTTGATACGCTGCATATTCTCCGGACGTTTGTTCAGAAGCATGGGCATATTCCTCCTAATTTTTAATTGGTCTCCCAACGATACTGGATCTTTTTTTCATCGTGCTTTTTATTATACAGGAATACTCTTTGAATCGCAAGATATTCTGCAAGAAACCTTTCCTTTTGTGCCGGAGCGCAAGAGATTCGGCCAGCCTTTACCGCCGAAAAGCAGCCGTATCCCTCTTTTTTGAACGCTGACGTAAACTTTTTTGGTATATATTTTGATCTGACCTTTCGTTATAATGAGTACAAAGGAAAGCAAATAAGCTTTCAAAAAATGAGGAGGAAAAAAACATGGAAATGATTATGAAACAGGAAATCGAAAACGCCGTAATCGATTGCAGCGGATTCCAGATCTGTTACAATTTATTACACAGCGAAAACGGCTGCTATGGTATTTCGTGCAGCTGCCGGAAAAGTGGTGATTCTCTCTCCAACTACATAAACCCGAATCTCTTTTCTGCCCGCAGCGCAGCGCAGAAAGTATTCCGCCTTCTGGTAGACAATGCCGTCTTTCCGATCCACATTCCCGACGTTCTGTCCGATCTTCAGATCGCAGACAATGAGCAGAGCAGCATGGCAATTGCATAAATCCGCATTCCTTTCAAAGAAAATCAGCCTGATCCCGGTTTTTCATCCGGGATCAGGCTGATTTTTTGCCGGCCGATCGTTTATTTTTTCTTCAGATTTGCAAAGTTTGCAAACACTTTCTTGGTTCCGACCTGTTGAAAGGCGATTTCCAGCAGCACATCATTGCCCATTTTTGCAGCTGAAAGTACCATACCGTCTCCAAACGTTTTATGCTCCACCATATCTCCCGGCTGGAAATTGCACTTTTTCCCCGGAGGTACAGCCGGAGAACCCGTTCCGATACTGCGCGCGGTACGGATATTGGCGGTTCGGTTCGCTGTATTGGAAGAAGGCAGCCTTGTGCCCGGCTCCGGCATTTTCCAGCTGCGTGTCACGGTTTCCTCCAGAAGATCCTTTGGGATTTCCAGCGCAAAACGGGACGCCTTGTTGCGTTGGGTAGTGCCGTAAAGCATCCGCTGGGACGCATCCGTCAAATACAGCTGTTCTCTGGCACGGGTAATCCCAACATAGGCAAGACGCCGTTCCTCTTCGATCTCTTCTCCCCCGCTGATGATCGACTGATAACCCGGAAAAAGATTTTCTTCCATTCCGGGCATAAACACGACCGGAAATTCCAGCCCCTTTGCCGAATGCAGCGTCATCATGACAACGGAATCCGATTCCTGATCATAATTATCAATATCCGTCATCAGCGAAACCTCTTCCAAAAAGGCGGAAAGGGTGACCTCTTCCCGGTCTTCCTGCTCAAACTGGATCAGGTTGCTGGCCAGTTCGTTGATATTTTCGATTCGTGTTTCCGCTTCATCATTCTGCGCTTTCAGATATGCCACATAATCTGTTTTAAAGAGAAGATGCTGGTACAGGTCATGCAGCGAAACGGACGGATCCTGGGATTCCTCGATCAGTTCATTGATGGTGGAAGCAAACGCCTGAAGCTTCGGTGCGGCACGGCGCAAAGCATCAAATTCATCGGCGCGTGTAATCACCTCAAACAGACTCATGCCGACCACAGCCGCAATTTCTTCTGCGGAGGCAATCGTCTTTTCACCGATGGAGCGCTTTGGTTCATTGATGATCCTGCGCAGGCGCATACTGTCGTTCGGATTTGCGATCACGCTGAGATACGCGATCATGTCGCGGATCTCCTTGCGCTCATAAAAGCGGTGCCCGCCGATCATCCGGTACGGCACGCCGCTGCGCACAAAAACCTTTTCAATGGCATTGGATTGGGCATTTGTCCGATAAAGCACCGCAAAATCGCTGAATTTTCTCCCTGCAGAAACCGCATCCAGAATGTTTTCGGAAATATATTTTGCCTCATCCTGTTCATCCTGCGCCGTATGCAGCTGGATCTTTTCCCCCTGCGGATTTTCTGTCCAGAGCGTTTTTCCCTTGCGTTCGCTGTTATTTTCGATCACGGCATTTGCCGCGTTCAGGATCGTCTTTGTAGAACGGTAATTCTGCTCCAGACGGATCACGGTGCTGTCTGGAAAGGTTGTTTCAAAGCTGAGAATATTTTCAATATTCGCGCCGCGGAACCGGTAAATACTCTGGTCGTCATCACCGACTACACAAAGATTGTGATGTGCCGCCGAGAGCATACGCACCCATTCATACTGCGCATGATTGGTGTCCTGATATTCGTCCACCATAATGTACTGAAACCTTTTCTGATAATACTCCAGAACGTCCTGATTCTCCTTCAGAAGCGTTACCGCATGGAACAGAAGGTCATCAAAGTCCATCGCGTCCGCTTCTTTCAGGCGGGACTGGTACATTTGGTAGGCTTGTCCGATCTGAATCCGGCGAAAATCACCGGACCCGTTCTGCAGATACTCCGCCGGTGTGATCAGTGAATCTTTTGCGTGTGAAATCTCAGCCAGGATCGCACGCGCAGGCAGGGTCTTATCATCAATGTGCAGCGCCTTGATACAGTCCCGCATCAGCCGCTTGGAGTCTTCTGTATCATAAACTGTAAAATGGCGCGAAAAGCCGAGCCGGTCGCCGTCTCTGCGAAGCATCCGCGCACAGGCTGCGTGAAATGTGGAAGCCCAGATATCGTTTCCGCTTTCGCCGAGCATATTTTCCAATCGATTTTTTAATTCACCCGCAGCCTTGTTTGTGAAAGTGATCGCAAGGATCTTCCAGGCAGGAACAGGCGATTCCGCGGCAATTCTTCTTGCCTGCTGCTGCAGGGAAGTATCCCCTTCACAGTATTGTTTCAGAATTTCCAATTCCTCCGGACTGCAGTCGCCCGCCTGCGATTCATATGCATTTCCGTAGCGAATCAGATTTGCGATCCGGTTGACGAGCACCGTCGTTTTTCCGCTGCCGGCGCCCGCCAGGATCAGCAGCGGGCCGTTGACGTGAAAAACCGCCTGTTTCTGCATTTCGTTCATCCGCGCGAAATCTTTTTCCAACACTTTTTGTCGGAAAGCAAGATACTGCTGCGATGCCGATCGTGTCATGACCATCTTTCCTTTCCCTCATGAAGACAAAAGCAAATCTTTTGCATTCTCATAAAAAATGCGCCCGACCATTGACGGGCGCATCGAAAAGAACCTTCGGAACGTGCGTTCAGTTATCCCAGAATGCTGATCATTACACCGGCGGCAACTGCCGAACCGATAACACCGGCCACGTTCGGGCCCATGGCATGCATCAGCAGGAAGTTGGAGGGGTTTTCCTGCTGGCCGACCTTCTGCGCAACACGGGCTGCCATCGGCACAGCCGAAACGCCTGCCGAACCGATCAGCGGATTCACTTTTCCTTTGGTCGCCCAGCACATCAGCTTGCCGAACAGAAGGCCGCCGGCCGTACCAAAACAGAACGCCAACAGGCCGAGAACGATAATCCCCAGCGTCTGCGTGGAAAGAAAGACCTTTCCGGTTGCGGTCGCACCGACCGTAACACCCAGGAAAATGGTGATAATGTTCATCAATTCATTCTGCGCCGCATTGGAAATACGGGAAACCACACCGCTCTCGCGGAAAATGTTGCCGAGCATCAGCATGCCGACCAGCGGAGCCGCATCCGGCAGCAGCAGAGAAACGACCACGGTAACAAGAATCGGGAAAACGATTTTCTCCAGCTTGGAAACCGGGCGCAGCTGCTTCATGACGATGGTGCGTTCCTTTTTCGTTGTCAGAAGCTTCATGATCGGCGGCTGAATGATCGGAACCAGCGCCATGTAGGAATACGCGGCAACGGCAATCGGCCCCAGCAGCTCCGGTTTCAGCTTTGATGTAACAAAGATCGCGGTCGGACCGTCGGCGCCGCCGATGATGGCAATGGAACCGGCAGCCTGCGGATCGAAGCCCAGAGCGATCGCACCGATAAAGGTCAGGAAGATGCCGAGCTGTGCGGCAGCACCCAGCAAAAAGCTCTTCGGATTGGCGATCAGCGGACCGAAATCGGTCATGGCGCCGATTCCGAGGAAGATCAGCGGCGGATAAATTCCGAGCTTAACACCCTGATAGAGGTAGTACAGCAGGCCGCCGTTGTTGCTGGCCGTCATCTGCTGTTCAAAATAGCGGCCGCCCTGCTGGATCACAGGATAAGCGGATTTATAGGTTCCGCTCAGGTAATCCGCCAGCGTCTGCCCGGTCAGCTCGACCATATCATAGGTAGGCGTCGGGGCAGCCATAATGCTGGGGAACACGTTGACGAGCAGCATACCAAACGCGATCGGCAGCAGCAGCAGCGGCTCATATTCCTTTTTGATGGCAAGATACATCAGAACGCAGGCAATGGCGATCATGACATAGTTTTCCCAGCCACTGGTAGAAAAGCCGGAAGAAGCAACCAGATCTTTCAGCGTTTGCAGCACTTCTGCAAAAATATTCATGGTAACGTTCCTTTCCGTTAAAATTCAACAAATGGATCTTCAGAACGGGCGCGTGTTGTCCATCACACCGGCAGTTCCCCACGCCGAACGGGACGGCTTGGAACGCTTGATCCCACGGATCACATATTTGCTGCCGCCTTCCAAAGAAGCGACCGCAGCCGCAATCACAGCGATGATCTCGCCCGGGATACCGGAGGCTGCTTTGGGCGCAGCTTTTTTGACAGCAGCAGACGCTTTCGGTGCCGCAGCCGGTTTCGGCGCGTCTTCTTTTTTGCTCTGCTTGCTGCCGCCTTTTCCGCCAACGCTGCTGACGATCTTACCGTAGCACCAGATCAGCGCCGTCAACAGGATCAGCACCAGAAAAACGACCAACAAGCCGCTGATCAGAACGACCAAAGACAAATTAAAATTGTCCATCGTGTTGAATCTCCCTTTTCTTGTGATTTTCGCTTTTCTGCAATACGACTGCTACCAAAACGGCTGCGATCTCAGCTTTGAAACGTTTCAGAATCACAGCGCAGCAGGATCTGCTCAAAAACGCGATTTGAAATCATTATAACACATTCCGTTTCTCAATACAATTTCTTTTCATAATTTTTTTTAAGATTTGTTACATCTCTGTTCTGCCTGTTTTCCGAATCCGATTATCTGCTTTTCCAATCTTGTCAGGACGGCGGGAATCGGATATAATATAATCATTGCTTATAGGTTTCTGAAAAAGGCTGGTGTTTGCTTTTGTCTGTAAATATGGAGCTGTACCGGGTGTTTTTAACCGTCGGCAAGTGCCGCAGTCTTTCTCAGGCGGCGCGGATCCTGAAAATTTCTCAACCGGCCGTCAGTCAGGCGATCCGCCAGCTGGAAAACGGTCTGGGCTGCCGTTTGTTTATCCGCACCACCAAGGGTGTGGATCTGACCGGCGAAGGCAGCACCCTGATGGGATACATAGAACAGGCCGTCGGGCTGGTAAATACCGCCGAAGCAAAGCTGGCCAGTCTGAAAGATCTGACCAGCGGCGAACTGAGGATCGGCGCCAGCGACACCCTGTGCGATTATTACCTTCTGCCGTATCTGAAACGCTTTCATGCACTTTATCCGGAAATTCATCTGCAGGTAACCAACCGCACCTCCAACGAAACGCTGGTTCTGCTGAAATCCGGCAAGGTGGATATTTCTTTCGTGAATCTGCCGATTGCCGATCCGCAGGTCTCCATTCGTCCCTGCATGGCGGTTCAGGATACCTTTGTGGCCGGAGAAAAATACGCGGCTCTGCGCGGCAGGGAGGTTTCGTGGCAGGAGCTGGCCCGGCTGCCGCTGATCCTGCTGGAACCTGCCTCCAATTCCCGGCGGCATCTTGACCAGACCGCCGCGCAGAACGGCGTGACGCTGAAGCCGTCCATTGAGCTGGGCGCCCATTCCCTGCTGGTTAAATTTGCTGCCATCGGTCTTGGCGTAGCCTGTGTAACAAAAGAATTTGCCGGCGATCTGATCGTGCAGGGCAATTTGTTTGAGCTGTCGCTGACACCGCCCATACCGCAGCGCGGCGTCGGTCTGGCCACGCTGCAGGGGCTGCCTCTTTCCTTTGCCGCCGCCCGCTTTGCAGAACTGGTAACCGGCAGCACCGACGTGGCTGTTTCCTCTTCCTCGGCAGAAGCTCTTTCGGCCGGCACAAAATAATCCATCCAAAACGATCCTGTATGAAGGAGTTATTCTTATGTCCCGCCTTCTTGTAAACAATCTGAAAAAAACTTTCGGCGACGAGCTGCTGTTCGGCCACGTTTCCTTCGAAGTTGCCGATAACGACCGCATCGGGGTCGTGGGCGTAAACGGCAGCGGCAAAACGACGCTGTTCCGCATTCTGATCGACCAATCCCTGTGTGACAGCGGCGATATTGCGTTCGGCAAGGATACCCGGATCGGCTATATGGAACAGCATGTATGCAAAAATCTGGAGACCACCGCTTATGACGAGGTGCTGACTGTTTTTTCCGATCTGGCACAGACCGAGCGTGAGCTGGAGGCACTGCGTATCCGGATGCAGCACTGCACCGGCGAAGTCCTGTCCGGACTGATCGAACAGCAGACCCTGCTGCGGGAACAATTTGAACGCAGCGGCGGTCTGACCTTTCGCGCCCGGGCCAGATCGGCCATGCTGGGGCTTGGTTTTACCGAAGAACAGCTTTCCCTGCGGGTCGGCGTGCTCAGCGGCGGTCAAAAAGCCAAACTGCAGCTTGCCAAAATGCTGCTCAGCGGTGCAAATCTTCTGCTGCTGGACGAACCGACCAACCATCTGGATATCAGCTCCGTGGAGTGGCTGGAGGATTTCCTGCGCAGCTACTCGGGCGCTTTTCTGGTCATTTCACACGACCGCTATTTTCTGGACCGGATCACAACGCGCACCTTTGAAATGGAAAACCACCATCTGACCGTCTACAACGGCAACTATACGCGGCATCTTGCGCTGAAGCAGGAAGCGCGTATCGCCGCCGAACGCCGCTACTCCAACACACGGAAGGAGATCGGCAGGCTTCAGGGCATCATTGCGCAGCAAAAGCAGTGGAATCAGGAACGAAACTATCGGATCATTGCAAGCAAGCAAAAGGCGATCGACCGTCTGGAAGACACACTGGAAAAGCCGGAAGAAGAACCCGACACCTTTCATTTCCAGTTTACGCAGCGCAGGGTCAGCGGCAATGACGTTCTGGCTGTTAAGAATCTTTCGCTTGGGTTCGGCGGAGAACCGATCTTTTCCGGGGTCTCCATGCATGTGCAGCGCGGGGAACGCATTTTTCTTCTGGGGCCGAACGGATGCGGAAAAACGTCGCTGCTGAAAGTAATTCTTGGGGAATATGCCGCCGGCGACGGTTCCGTCCGTCTTGGCGCAGGCGTTGAAATCGGCTATTACGATCAGATCCAGCAAGGCATTCCGACAGATAAAACGGTCATCGACGCTTTTTGGGACGACGACCCCACCATGACGGAAACGCAGGTGCGCAATGCACTGGCCATTTTTCTGTTCCGCGGCGACGATGTGTTCAAGCCTGTTTCTGCGCTGAGCGGCGGAGAGCGTGCCCGGCTGCTGTTGCTGAAGCTGAT
>JAQXJH010000123.1 GCA_029008595.1 Bacillota bacterium | reverse complement strand
TTGCGCTGAAGCAGGAAGCGCGTATCGCCGCCGAACGCCGCTACTCCAACACACGGAAGGAGATCGGCAGGCTTCAGGGCATCATTGCGCAGCAAAAGCAGTGGAATCAGGAACGGAACTATCGGATCATCGCAAGCAAGCAAAAGGCGATCGACCGTCTGGAAGACACGCTGGAAAAACCGGAAGAAGAACCCGACACCTTTCACTTTCAGTTTACGCAGCGCAGGGTCAGCGGCAATGACGTTCTGGCTGTTAAGGATCTTTCGCTTGGGTTCGGCGGAGAACCGATCTTTTCCGGGGTCTCCATGCATGTGCAGCGCGGAGAACGCATTTTTCTTCTGGGGCCGAACGGCTGCGGAAAAACGTCGCTGCTGAAAGTAATTCTTGGGGAATATGCCGCCGGCGGCGGTTCCGTCCGCCTTGGCGCAGGCGTTGAAATCGGCTATTACGATCAGATCCAGCAAGGCATTCCGACAGATAAAACAGTCATCGACGCTTTTTGGGATGACGACCCCACCATGACGGAAACGCAGGTGCGCAATGCACTGGCCATTTTTCTGTTCCGCGGCGACGATGTGTTCAAGCCTGTTTCTGCGCTGAGCGGCGGAGAGCGCGCCCGGCTGTTGTTGCTGAAGCTGATGCTTTCCCATGCAAATTTTCTGCTGCTGGACGAACCGACCAATCATCTGGATATTGTATCGCGCGAAGCGCTGGAAAACGCACTGGAACAATATCCAGGAACATTGCTGATCGTTTCGCACGACCGTTATCTGATCAATAAAATCGCAGACCGGATCTATGACCTGCACCCGGACAAAGCCGTCGAATGTATCGGAAACTACGACGATTATCTGGAAAAGAAAAAAAGCGCGCCGGCCGTCGAAAAACCAAAACAGAAGAACACGGGCCGCGGCGGCGAATACCGTATGAAAAAAGAGCAGGAAGCGATGCTGCGCAAAAAAAGATCGCGGCTGCAGAAGCTGGAGAAAGCGATCCCGGCGGCAGAGGACGTTGTCTCTGCGCTGGAAAGCCAATATGCAGACCCGGAAATCGCGGCAGATTATGAGCAGATGCTGCAGCTGAATGAACAGGTCGCACAGGCCAAAGCCACGCTGGACGGGCTGTACAGCGAATGGATGTCCCTGAACGAGGAACTGTCGGGCGAAGAATAAAAAAAGCAGACGGCCCGCATTCCATCCTGCAAGCCGTCTGTTTTTTCACAAAAGCACCGGTTCAGCCTTCAGCGCTTAATCGCCCGGAACAGCCGGCCATAAACGGCTGCAGCTGACGCATCAGTTCACCGCCGGAAGCGGCTTCGTCCGTATCCGCCTCCAACAGAAGCGCCCTAGAAAGGTCAAGGCTGAAAATTCCCATCATCGATTTCCCGTTCACCGTATATTGTCCCGATTGCAGGCTGATTCCAAACGGATACCGGCGTACGATCCCTACAAAGGCTTTCACGTCGCCGACCGACGTCAGCCGGATCATTGCCTGAAGCATGACATCCCCCTTGAATTCTACTTCCCTGTTAGATCGATCAAAAAATATTCTGCCCGGTACGGGCGATTCTGATCCTGTTATTATAGGATACCATAACGGCGCAAAGAATCAAGATAAATTTCTTGCTTCTGCTATAGATTTTTCTTGGGTTCTGTTCTTTTTTCCAAAGAGTCCGACGATATTACAGAAAGGTTATACGGATATGAAGGTTTTTGCGATCACTCTTGGCTGCAAGGTCAATCAGTATGAAACACAGGCAACGCTTGCGCTTCTGGAGAAAAACGGTTATCAGCTGACCGATCATGAGGCGGACAGCGATATCATTATCATCAATTCCTGTACGGTAACCGGCGTCAGCGATCAGAAGGTGCGCCAGACGCTCCACCGCGCGCGGCGGCTCTGCCCCGGTGGGATTATCGTTCTGACGGGATGCATGCCGCAGGCCTTTCCGGAGGAATCCGCCCTGCTGACCGATGCAGATATCGTTGTCGGAAATTCCAACCGTTCGATGCTTCCCGCGCTGATTCAGCGCTATCTTCTGTCCCGTCAGCGGATCGTAGAAATTCAGCCGCATCAGAACGGCGATGCTTTTGAATCGATGCAGGTGACTGATTTTCACGAACGGACACGGGCTTTTGTTAAAATTGAAGACGGCTGCAACCGGTTTTGCTCCTACTGTATCATTCCGACCGCACGCGGGCGGGTTCGCTCCAAGCCGCTGGACGAGCTGAAAGCTGAAATCGCCGCATTGGACGCCGCCGGCTACCGTGAGATCGTGCTGGTGGGGATCAATCTTTCCGCCTACGGACAGGAATGCGGTCTGTCGCTTTGCGACGCGGTGGACGCGGTCTGCTCCGCTCCCGGAATTTCACGGGTCCGGCTCGGTTCTTTGGAACCGGATCGAATGGATGATGCGACTCTGCAGAGGCTGGCAGCGCAGCCCAAGCTTTGCCCGCAGTTCCATCTGTCCCTTCAGAGCGGCTGCGACGCAACGCTGCGGCGGATGAACCGCCATTACACCGCCGATGAATATGCTGCGCTCTGCAGCCGGCTGCGCGATATTTTCCCCGGCTGCGCACTGACCACCGATGTGATGGTCGGCTTTGCCGGCGAAACCGACGGCGAATTTCAGGAATCTCTGGCGTTTGTCCGGCAGATTGCCTTTGCAAAGGTGCATGTATTTCCGTATTCCGTTCGTCCGGGAACTGCCGCTGCCGGGCGCAGCGATCACGTAACAGCCGCCGTTAAGGAGGCCCGTGCTCACCGGATGCTTGCTGCCGCAGCCGAACTCCGGGCAGATTTTCTGAATTCCCAGCTCGGACTTGTCTGCGACGTGCTGTTCGAAACACGCTGCAAGGACGGTTCCGTCATGGGATACACCGCAAACTATACACCGGTTCATGTTCCGACCGACCGCGATCTTCAGAACCGCCTTCTCCCCGTCAGGCTGGTTTCTGTGGACGGCGACCGCTGCATCGGGGAATTGTGCAGCGGCATCTGACGGCCGGTCATCTGTCCGGAAAGGAGCGGGACAACATCAAAAGAGAACCATGGAAATATAAAATCGGCGGAAAAGCGCAGGGACTGTTTCCCTCTCTGCTTTTGCTGATCCTGTTCGGTGTGCCGGGGATCCTGCTGTACCGGAAAGAAAACGGCGCTTTTCTGTTTTTCCTGATCCTGGCCGCCTGCATGACCGCAGTTTTGTTCGCTGTTATTTACCGGGCCGCTTTTGTAAAGGTTCTGATCTATCGGAACGGCTTTTTTCATCAGAAAAGCCCCCGGAAGGGCCGGTTTTATCCCTACAGCCAGATCAGGCAGGCATGGATCAGCTCCGACCGGCCTGTCGGCGGGCCGGCCTGTTGGTGCAGCTATCAAACGACTGCGGGGCAGATTTTCCGATTTCCGTTTTTTCTGAATGAATCGGACGGCGTCGATTATCTGATTGAACATGTCACCAGAAACTCCGGAACAAATACGGACACATCCGGGCGCCGGGAGGAATATTCGATCGACGGGAAATCCGAAGGGATCGCCGGCATTGCAGCTGCTGCCGTTATCCTGATCCTTTTTCTGCTGTTCGGCATTCCTGTTCTGCAGCAGACCGCAGCTGCCGGGCGCTGGGCCGCAGCTGTCTGCATCGCCGTCGGGATCTCTGTCCCGCTGTCTGTGCTGCTCCGGTTGACCGTCCGGTACTGCTGTTTCAGGGTCCTCATTCAATCCACTGGGTTTTACGTTCAAACGACCCCTTTCAACGGAAAATTTTATTCCTATGGCGAGATCGAAAGCTGCCGGGAAGAAAAGAAGACC
>JAQXJH010000122.1 GCA_029008595.1 Bacillota bacterium | reverse complement strand
GGCGCGGCGATCCGGGAATACAAGACGATCGAGCCGATCGTGCTGAAATACCGGGAATACCGCGCGGCGCAGCGGCAGGCGGCGGATGCCCGGGCGATGCTGGACGACGCCGCGCTGGACCGGGAACTGCGGGAGCTGGCGGCGGAAGAGCTGGAGCAGGCGCGCCGGCAGGAGCAGTCCGCGGCCGAAGAGCTGCGCGTGCTGCTGCTGCCAAAGGACCCCAACGACGACAAAAACGTGATCATGGAGATCCGCGGCGGTGCGGGCGGGGAAGAAGCCGCCCTGTTTTCCGCGGTTCTTTACCGGATGTATTCCATGTATGCCGCGTCGCACGGCTGGCAGACCGAGCTGATGAACGCCAATGAAACGGAGCTTGGCGGATTCAAGGAGATCAGTTTTCAGATCTCCGGCTTCGGGGCGTATTCCCGCCTGAAATTTGAAAGCGGCGTGCACCGGGTGCAGCGTGTGCCGGAAACCGAAACGCAGGGGCGTATCCACACCTCTACCGTAACGGTTGCCGTTCTGCCGGAAGCGGAAGAAGTGGAATTCGAACTGGATCCAAAGGATCTGCAGATCGATACCTTCCGCTCCAGCGGCGCGGGCGGGCAGCATATCAACAAAACGTCGTCAGCGATCCGCGTAACGCACCTGCCGACGGGAACAGTCGTGGAATGTCAGGACGAGCGCAGCCAGTATAAAAATAAGGATAAGGCGCTCCGGGTGCTCCGTTCCCGGCTGCTCGACGCAAAACGCCGCGAACAGGAATCACAGATCGCGGGGGAACGCCGTTCTCAGGTGGGTACCGGCGACCGGTCGGAGCGGATCCGCACCTATAATTATCCGCAGAGCCGCGTGACCGATCACCGGATCGGTCTGACGCTTTACCGGCTGGACGGCGTGCTCAACGGCGACCTGGATGAGGTGATCGACGCGCTGATCACGGCGTCCCGTACGGAAGAGCTCGGCGCAAAGGCCGGGCAGGAATAAGTGATAAGGATTCGAGGAACAGAAACAGCATGAAAACCGAACGGCTTCAGGCCAATGAACAGGGGATCGCCCGCGCGGGAGAACTGCTGCGGGAAGGAAAACTGGTCGCCATTCCGACCGAAACGGTGTACGGATTGGCGGCAAATGCGCTGGACGGCAGCGCTGTGGCAAAAATTTTTGCCGCAAAAGGGCGTCCGATGGATAATCCGTTGATCGTACACATTGCCCGGACAGAGGATATTCTGCCGCTGGTCGGGGAGTTTCCGGCCCGGGCGCGCGCGCTGGCAGAGGCGTACTGGCCCGGCCCCATGACGATGATCCTGCCGAAGGCGGACTGCATCCCGCGCGAAGTCAGCGCCGGGCTTTCCACCGTGGCGGTGCGCTTTCCGTCCCACCCGGCGGCGCAGGCGATCATCCGGGCTGCGGGCGTGCCGCTGGCCGCTCCTTCGGCAAACAGCTCCGGCAAACCAAGCCCGACCTGCGCAGAGCATGTGCTGCTGGATATGGACGGCAGGATCGACGCCGTGCTGGACGGGGGAGACTGCGGCGTCGGGGTGGAATCCACGGTGGTAACGCTTGCATCGGAGCGTCCGCGCCTGCTGCGTCCGGGCGGGATCACGCCGGAGCAGCTCCGTGCGGTGCTCGGTGATCTGGAGATCGACCCCGCGGTGACGCAAAAGCTGGCCGAAGGGCAGCAGGCCATTTCGCCGGGAATGAAATATAAACATTATGCGCCGGCTGCCGCCGTTACGATTCTGCGCGGCACACGGCAGGCATATCTTGATTATGTGAATGCACATGCGCAGTCGGGCGTATGTGCGCTCTGCTTTGCAGAAGACGGGCCGGCGCTCCGTGTTCCGTTTGTCTCCTACGGCAGCGAAGAGGACAGCGCTTCTCAGGCGCGTCTGCTCTTTGATGCGCTGCGCCTGTTGGACGAACGCGGTGCAAAGCAGGTGTTTGCGCGCTGCCCTTCTCAGGAGGGCGTCGGTCTTGCGGTATACAACCGTCTGATCCGCGCGGCCGGTTTTTCGTTTCTGGATGTATAGCGGAGCGCGTATGCAGGAAAGGATTCTGACAATGCAGAAAAGAGTTTTGGGGCTGACCGGCCCGACAGGAGCCGGCAAAAGCGTGGCCGCGGCCGTTTTTGCCCGGGAGGGCTGCACCGTGATCGACTGCGATCGTATTGCGCGGGACGTGACCCGGACAGACGCTGCGTGCCTGCAGGCGCTGGCTGCGGCGTTCGGCAGCGGGATCCTGCTGCCGGACGGTACGCTGGACCGCAGAAAGCTGGCGTCCGTTGCGTTTGCCAGCCGTGAAAACGAGCTGAAGCTCAACGCGATCACGCATCCGCCAATCATGGAGCGCGTCCGTGCGGAGATCCGCGCCGCCCGGACCGAGGCTGTCGTTCTGGATGCGCCGCTGCTGTTTGAAAGCGGAGCCGACGCGCTCTGCGGGCAGACGGCGGCAGTGCTGGCCGCAGAACAGACCCGCTGCCGGCGGATCATGGCGCGGGACGGGATCACCGAAGAAGAGGCCCTGCGCCGCATTTCGGCGCAGCAGCCGGATGATTTTTACCGTCGGCGCGCAGACGTCGTTTTTGAAAACGACGCCGGTCCTGCTGCATTTGAAGAGGCTGTCCGCCGCTGGATCCGCCGGTTTCTTCACAAACAGCCGTTTTGAAACGCGCCGGAGAGGAGCCTGCCGATGAAGCATAAAGGAACCGGAAAAAACCACGGCGCAGCCGCAGCCTTCGTCAGCATCGCGGTGCTGATGGGGATCGCGGTCGGGCTTTTTTTCGCCTGCCGTGCTTATCAGCGTGCGTCCTATCCCCAGAAATATTCCGAATATGTTGAACGGTATGCCGCAGAATATGGCGTGGATCCCGCGTTTGTTTACGCAATGATCAAAACCGAAAGCGATTTCAGGCCCGGCGCCGTTTCCGGCGACGATGCCTGCGGGCTGATGCAGCTTTTGCCCTCCACGTTGGAATGGCTGCAGACGCTGACACCGGAGGACGATCATTATGTGCGTGCCGATCTGTTTGATCCCGAGATCAATATCCGCTATGGAGTTTATTTTCTTTCGATCCTGTTTGAAAAATTTACCGAACCGGATACGGTTGCGGCGGCCTATCACGCGGGGCTGAACGGCGTGCAGAGGTGGCTGCGGAATCCCGAGTATTCCGCCGACGGCGTTACGCTGCAGAAGATCCCTTATGCCGATACGGCACAGTATGTGGCGAAGATCCGCCGGTGCTGCGAAATTTACCGGAGCCTCTATCAATCCTGAATCGCTGCCGCCGGTTCTTTCCGGCGGAAGTCAATACGATCAACGATACCATCAAAAAAAGAAAGGATGTTTTTCAGTGGGTGAAAAAACAAATCTGGAGCAGATGAAGGAAAAATTGCTGCGCAGCAAAAAAAGCGGCGTGGTTCGCGCCGGCGCCGAAGCCGTGCGGCAGGCAGACGAATACTGCCGGGATTACAAGGCGTTTCTGAACGAGGCAAAAACAGAGCGCGAAGCGGTGAATTATGCGATCCGCCACGCAGAAGCAGCCGGCTTTGTGCCGTTTGACGCCGGGCGCACCTATCAGGCGGGCGATAAAGTCTACCTGAACAACCGCAACAAAGCGATCATTCTTGCTGTTTTCGGCAAAAAGCCCTGTGCCGAAGGCGTGCGCATTGCCGCGGCGCACATCGATTCCCCGCGGCTCGACCTGAAGCCGAATCCGCTTTATGAGAAAACCGGGCTGGCTTTTTTTGATACGCATTACTACGGCGGCATCAAAAAATACCAGTGGACGACGATTCCGCTGGCGCTGCACGGCCGCATCGTCAAAAAGGACGGAAGCTGTGTGGATATCCGTCTGGGAGAAGACGAAGGCGATCCGCAGTTCTGCGTGACTGATCTGCTGCCGCATCTTGCCGGCGAACAGATGCAGAAGCCCATGGCAAAGGCCATCGACGGCGAAAATCTGGATATCCTCATCGGCAGCCGCCCGCTGGGCGATGACGACGGAGCGGATTCCGTCAAAACGAACATCATGCTGCTGCTCAATGAAAAATACGGCATCACCGAAGATGACTTTGTTTCTGCCGATCTGAGCATGGTACCGGCATTCCGTGCGGCGGATATCGGCTTTGACCGCAGCATGATCGGTTCCTACGGCCATGATGACCGCGTCTGCGCCTACACCAGCTTTACTGCGGCGCTGGCCGTTGAGCATCCGGAGCACACCACCGTTACGGTGCTGACGGATAAGGAGGAGATCGGCAGCGAAGGAAATACCGGTCTGCAGTGCGACTACCTGCGCCATTTTATTGAGGATCTTGCCGCAATGGAAAATGTGCCCGCCCGCGAGGTCTTCCGCCGTTCCACCTGCTTTTCGGCAGACGTCAACGCCGCCTATGACCCGGCCTATGCATTCGCTTACGAAGAAAACAATTCCGCTTACTGCAACGGAGGCGTTGTGGTAACTAAATACACCGGCGCCCGCGGAAAATCCGGCACCTCGGATGCAACGGCAGAATTTATGGGCTCCGTGCGCAGGATTCTGGACGATGCAGGCGTTGTCTGGCAGACCGGCGAGCTGGGCCGCGTGGATATCGGCGGCGGCGGAACCGTTGCCATGTATATTGCAAATCTGAATGTTGATGTTGTGGATGTGGGCGTGCCGGTGCTCTCGATGCATGCGCCGCTGGAGGTCGTTTCCAAACTGGATGTTTTCATGACCTTCCGCGCGTTTGAAGCCTTCTTCCGCAGCTGATCCCAATATTCTTCAATCCTCTTCGGAACAAAACAATACCGCGGCCTGCAGTGCTTTGCAGACCGCGGTATTCAGCTTTTCAGAAGGAACAGAAGTTTTCCGGGAGAGAGGTACAATCCATCTGGTCGATCAGCCCAAGGATCCGCCCGGCCAGCGAATGCTCCATCTTGGGCAGGCGGCTCCTGACCGATGCAAGCTCTTCCCGGGAGAAAAAGCGGTTCCAGAACCCGGTTGCATCCAACAGATAGCAAAGGATCAGGAACTGAGGCGCAGCGGAATGATCGTACAGCAGCCGGTGCTTCAACAGCCGGGCTGCCTGTTCCAGAGCGGGACGGGAAGGAGGAAAAAACAATTGACAGCCTCTGCTGCGCCGCCCGGTCAGACCAAGACGGAAGGTGCTTTCGCCGAGCACGGCGTTCAGCCGGACCAGTGTGGGAGAAGGAACAGAACCGAACAACAGATCCGTCAGCCAGTTTTTTAATTCGAGCGGTCCGGTTCCGATGCCGTCCAAAATGGGAGCCAGATATTCCGGCGGCTGCTGTCCGGACCAGACCAACCTGCACGGATCACAGGGAAGCAGAACCCTGCAGAGGACAAGCTCCATCAGCGACGCAGTGATCACGCACGCTTCACGACGGATTCCAAAG
>JAQXJH010000121.1 GCA_029008595.1 Bacillota bacterium | reverse complement strand
AGAACGCAGCCACAGGAATGACCAGGAGCGGTTCTATAATTTTCTGAAATTCTATTCTTATGAGGATCTTCAAATCCAGATGAAACGCTATCTGCGGCGATCCAACCGAATCCCCATGTCCGTCCTCGGTTGGAAATCCCCGATTCAGAAGCGACAGGAGCTCGAAGCCACCCGGTTTTGCTGACTCCGGTCGGGCTCCGCCCTCCCTCCGTCAGCAAAACTGTTCATGCGAATCTGAAACTCTCTCGTCTTTTTTCCAGTCTCACATCATTGACAAATGAACAACCGCGCTGCGCCGATTTGAAACCGGACATTTTCCGAGCTTGCTATCCGGCGGGGCATATGCTACACTGAACAATGAACAGAAAAACGCGCAGGCCGCAGAGTGCAGGCGGTCTGTGCGCGGCAGACAAACAGACAGGGGGCATTGGTACGGAAACACCGATCGTGGATTTTGTAAAAGCATATGCGGAAAGCGGGATCTCCCGGCTGCATATGCCCGGCCACAAGGGGCAGCCGCTGCTCGGGCCGGAGCCGCTGGATCTGACGGAGATTTCCGGCGCGGATTCGCTGTACGAGGCCGAAGGGATCATTGCGCGGAGCGAGGAAAACGCGGCGCGGCTGTTCGGCGCAGCGCATACCTTTTATTCGGCGGAAGGCTCGTCGCTCTGCATCCGCGCGATGCTCCGGATCGCAGCGCAGCTTTCCGGGCGGGAGCATCCCGTTATTCTGGCCGCGCGCAACGTTCACCGGTCGTTCGTTTATGCGTGTGCGCTGCTCGGCTTGGAGGCGGAATGGATGTTCCCGGCGAGCGGCGGCGATTCACTCTGCAGCTGCCCGATTACTCCGGAGCAGCTGCAGGGCAGGCTGGAGCAGTTCCGGAGCTGCGGGAGGGAACTGCCCGCGGCGGTTTATCTGACGACGCCGGATTATCTCGGCGGCCTGCAGCCGGTCGCCGGCCTGGGGGCGGTCTGCAAAAAATTCGGCGTGCCGCTGCTGGTCGACCATGCGCACGGCGCTTACCTGAAATTTCTGCCCGACTGCGAGGGAAAAACGCTTCATCCGATGGACTGCGGCGCATCGATGTGCTGCGATTCGGCACACAAAACGCTTCCGGTTCTGACCGGCGGAGCATATCTGCACCTTTCTTCCGGTCTTCCGGAGGAGGCCGCCGGTCTGGCCCGCGGGGCAATGGCACTGTTCGGCTCCACCAGCCCATCCTATCTGATCCTGCAGTCGCTCGACCGGTGCAATGCCCTGCTGGCGGACGGTTACCCCGCGCAGCTGGCGGAATGCGCCGGGCGCACTGCCGGGCTGCGCAGCGAGCTGATCCGCTGCGGCTGCGCGGTGCTGCAGACGGAGCCGCTCAAGCTCGTGCTGGACGGCCGCGGCGTTTGCGGCGGAGGCTTTGCCCTTGCGCAGCGCCTGAGAGAATTCCGGGTGGAGTGTGAATTCTGCGATCGCGATTTTGCGGTGCTGATGCTTTCGCCGCAGAACGATCCGCGCGATTACGAACGCACCGCGGCGGCCTTTGCAGAACCGCTTCCGCAGCGGGAAGCGCCGGCCGCGCCGTTCCCCGGCGTTTTTCCTCTGCCGGCTGCCATGACGATCCGGCAGGCGATGCTTGCCCCGCAGGAAACAGTCCCGGTGGAGCGGGCGAAAAACCGGGTATGCGCTGCGCCGCTGGTTGCCTGCCCGCCCGCGATCCCCATTGCCGTCAGCGGCGAGCTTCTGACGGAAGACGCGCTGCGGCTGTTCCGCTATTACGGCGTTTCGTCCGTTGCCGTTGTGCGGAACAAAAAATAAAAAACGATCGGGAAACAGAAAGCCTTCCGCCGCGGGAAAACTGCGGCAGAAGGCTTTTTGAAATACGTTGCCTTTTTCCGCGGAGCGCCGGAAAGGAGCAGCGGAAGCAAAGCTTTTGCGATTATTTCAGGAACAGCTCGATCACCGGAACGATCACCGGCGGCTTGACGGCGGGCAGGTTCAGCACCAGCAGATCGTCGCCCTGCGTCCGCCCTTCGCTGAAATGCTTAACACCGTTTTCCGAAAAGAGGATCTCGCTGGCGTCGTGCAGGAACTGCGCATACTCCACCTTGCCGGCAAAGCCCGGCAGCTCCAGAAATGCGTACGGGTACTGGAACAGGTGAATATAAAGCCGCTTTCCGTCCTCGCTCTGCGTCAGGCGGCAGCCGTTCGGAGCCTTGAACTCCGGCTCTGCCATCGTGCAGCCGTAAATGGACCGGCTGTTGAACTTCATCCAGTCGGCAAACACCTGCAGAGCGGCCTGCGCGCGGTAATCAAAGCAGCCGCGCGCCGTCGGTCCGACATTCATCAGCAGGTTCCCGCCCAGGGCAACAGTCTGCACCAGCATCTGGATCAGCATCTCCGGCGATTTCCAGCTGGTTTCGTCGCGGTAATAGCCCCAGGAGCCGGAAAAGGTCTGGCAGGCTTCCCAGGTGACCAGCTCGCCGGTTTCCTTGTGGCGTACCCAGCTCTGCGGCTGGTACTGCTCCGGCGTCCAAAGATCCTGTTCAATTTCGGTGCGGTTGTCGATGATGATGCCCGGCTGCAGGCTGCGCGCGGTGGCGATCAGCTTTTCGGCTTCCCAGTCGTCCCTGCCTTTTCCGCGCAGCCATGGTTTCTCAGGCGGATTGTTGTTCGAGTAGGAAAAATCGAACCACAGGATGTCGATCTTTCCGTAATTGGTGAGCAGCTCCGTGACCTGATTGCGCATGTACTCGGCATAGCGGTGCATGTCGCGCCCGCGGTTCATTTCCGGAACGTTTTCATCGTCGCGCCGCGGATGCAGCGGGTCGATCGGGACATCCGGATGATGCCAGTCGATCAGGGAATAGTAAAACCCGATCTTCAGCCCTTCTGCGCGGAACGCGTCTACGTATTCACGCACCAGATCGCGCCCGGCCGGCGTATTGGTGCACTTGTAATCGGTGTACTGCGAATCGAACAGGCAGAATCCCTCGTGGTGCTTGGTGGTCAGCACCGCGTACTTCATCCCGGCGGCTTTGGCCTGCCGCGCCCATTCCTTTGCGTCGTAAAGATCGGGATCAAAATGGCGGAAATACCGGTCGTAAACATCCTCCGGGGTCTTTTCGTATGATTTTACCCACTCGTGGCGTGCCGGAAGCGCGTAAAGCCCCCAATGAATAAACATGCCGAAACGGTCATGGCGGAACCACGCGGTATCTCCCGGGGTTTTTCTTGTCTGATAGCTGGACATCTGGCTGCCTCCTCAGTTGTAGTATGATGCGGCGCACCGCCGGTGCGGTCTGACTTTATTGTAATACATTTTTCCGGGAATGTGAATCGGATTTTTGCACACAATCGACCGGAAAATATTCACTTTTGCGCCGTCCGGATCACCGCCGCAAAAAAACAGCGCCGCCGCTTTCTCGGAATCCCGAAAAAGCGGCGGCATCCGGTCAGATTTTTTTCAGCATCCGGATAAATTCCTCGGCAAGCTCCGGATCAAACTGCGTGCCGGAACAGCGGCGCAGCTCTGCAATGGCCTGATCCTGTGTCATTTTCTTTTTGTAGGGCCGGTCGTTGACCATGGCGTCATAAGAATCGGCGACGGTCAGCACACGGGAAAGGCGGTTCAGCTTTGGCCCCTCCACCCCATAGGGATAGCCTTTGCCGTCGTAGCGCTCGTGGTGCTGCAGGATCAGGGTGACGACCTCGTCAAAACCGCCGATCTGCCGGACAATTTCCGCTCCGTAAACGGGGTGTTTTTTCAGCTCCGCCCACTGTTCGTCGGAAAGCGGCGCCGAAGCGATCAGCAGCTCCTTCTGATAATTGATTTTTCCAAGGTCGTGCAGGAACGCGCCGACCATCAGCGTGCGCGCGTCTTCCCGTCCCAGATTCAGCTGCCGCGCCATCATCCAGCAGTACTTTGCCACGCGGTTGGTGTGGTTGTAGGTATAATCGTCGCGCGAATTGATCACGGAGATCAGCGCCCGCATGGAGGTCAGCGTATTGTGCAGCTTCAGATCGGCGGAATTGTCGATCTCGTCAAATATGGAGGAAAAGACTTCGACCCGGTTGCGGTTCAGGAATTTTGCATTGTAAAGCGCCGTGTCCGCGCGGGAGATCATATCCAGATACGTATTCATCGAAGGCGAGATCTCCGCGATCCCGACAGAAACGGTCAGCTTGACGTGGTAGGGGTTCTCCTTTTCATCCACGCACAGCGTTTGTTCCAGATGGGAACGGAACGCGTCCGTCAGCTCGGAAGCCTGTTTGGCAGAGCAGTTGTGCAGAATAATGGAGAATTCGTCGCCGCCGTAGCGAAAGATCCCGTCCGTTTCGGGGAAATGCTTCTTCATTTCCTCCACCACGCGCACCAGTACGGCGTCGCCGCGCTGATGTCCGTAGGTATCGTTGTACTCTTTGAAATGGTCGATGTCGAGCATGGCGAGGCAAAGCGGCCGCCCTTCCTTGCGGCTGGTCTCAAAATCCTGCTCGAACACCTCAAAAAAGTAGCGGTGGTTGTAACTGGAGGTCAGCCCGTCCCGGTTGGCGTGCTCCTTGAGCATATCGATAAAGTGGTCTTCCATGGAGGAATAGTAGCCGAGCGTCCACGCGATGGAAATAAACATGGCGATCAGCGCAACGTCGTTTTCCAGATAATTTCCCGAAACATTATTCAGCAGCCCGAAAACATCGGTCAGAACCACCAGAACGGAAGAAATGGCGGAAACCACAAAGCCGGTGGTGATCCCGTATTCGATCGCGTGGGAAATGATCAGATACAGAAAAAGAAATTTATACGAGCTGACCGGACCGCCGCTGCAGTAAATGGCAAACATGATCAGCAGGAAAAAGATGGTCAGTTCCAGCACGGTGTAAATGCGGCTGCGGGAATTTCCTTTGTCCAGCATTTTCCACAGCAGCATGATCAGCCCGATGACCGCTCCGGTAAACAACTCGGCAAACAATGTCCCCTTGTAATCGTTGGTCGGAAACGAGGCGTTCTGCTGCGGAAAAATTTTTTGAAATACGGGAACGGCCGTAAACAGGATCGTCAGAATTTTGAGCGTAAACAGAATGATTTTCAGCTTCTGACTTCTGTTGCGTTCAAAATCGGTCATAAAGCAAGTTCCCTTCTTTCGTTAATCGGAATATGGTAGCGGCGGATGACCGGACAGATCATCCGACCGGAAGCTGCAGAGAAAAGAACGCCGCAGCCCCTGCAAGGCAAGAGCTGCGGTGCCTCTCTTTGGGTCCAGCTGTCAAATTCATCCTGCAAAGGAGAAAGCGGGAATGCGCTTATTTAGAAAGGCATTCGGGCTCTTCCGGCTGGTAAATAAACCAGAAGCAGGCGGAGGTAGCAGCAATGGACGCCAGGAACGTTGCTGCAACGGCAACAATTCCCAAGACTTTGTTTTTCAGCATGACAATTCCTCCTTACAGAATTTTTTTATTCTAACGGAAGGTTCCGTTAGGATCGGTTCAGGCGCCGGAACAGGTTCTCCATCGTGTCCACAAGCCACCGGCCGGGCTTTGTGAGCGTAAACGTCTGCCAGACGGTTCCCGAAAGGATCGAAAGCGAAATGCTCAGGGAGGAAAACGGCAGTGTTCCTTCCGGAAGAGCAAGAACAAACGCAAGCAGGAGATAAACCGCCAGCAGCAGAAAGGTGTTCCGGCGCAGGCGGGCGATTTTTTTCGGATCGCGCAGCGGCTTGTTCGGCGATTCCACCGGCACAAGCTTCCAGGAAACCAGCACGCAGCCCGCCCCCAGAACGGCGGTCAGCAGCAGCGCCATCGGGGAGCCCATCAGCGGAAGCACATAGCGGGAAAGCACCGCCAGCGCCGTCAGCACAACGCCGCTCAGAATCAGGCAGCCGGTCAGGGAAGAGGCGTGGGCGCCGCCTTCCTGCCTCCGCAGCAGAACAACGGAAAAGAAGACCGCCAGCGCCTGCGGGAAAAAGCCAAAACAGAGGCCGAGTACCACCAGCAGGAAAAAGATGATCACCGTCTGCAGAAGGGCTACCAGACCGTACCGCACGACCGCACGCTGGTCTTCCGTATAATGAAACTGTTCTGCGATCGTATCGGCAAGATGGTCCAAAAACCGTTCCATGGATCAAAAAGCGCTTCCTTTCCTCACGGACGAAGATCCTGCGGCTGCTCTGCCGGCTCCGCTGCTTCGCTGATGCACTTTTTTTTCATCACCAGGTAATACACCAGCGTAATGATCAGGGAAAGGATCGTCGCCGGGATCCCGTAAATAAATTTGCTGACCGTATTGGTGGTCACTTCGACAAAGCGCTCTTTTCCCAGCAAAAGATTCAGAAACAGCATGTTGCCGATCTCACCGGCAAAAAGGATCAGCGTCATAAACAGCGCGCTGCGGATGGAAAGATTGATCGGGAACTTTAAGTACCAGATGCTCACCAGCGCCGTGATCATCATAATAAACAGGGTGTGTACCCCATAGCTGAGCGGGATGCTGCGCACCAGCACCGCCCCGACAAAAACGATCCCGACTCCGATCAGATACTGCGGCATGGTGATCTTTTGGCGGCAGAAGGCGTAGACGCCCATCATGATGATAAAGCATTGCGCCAGATAACACAGAATATATTCAAAAAAAATTCTTTCCGCTATTTGCATAAATCTTTCATCCTTCCGCAAGGTCCGCCGCAGTCAGCGGCGGTTCGGTTTTTTCTGCCGCAGGTGTTTCCCGCGATTGCGCATGGGACACACGGCGCGTATCATCGCATAAACAATGATAAAGGTAAAGGAATGCACCAGAAGATCGCCGATGCTGAGAATACAGTACCCAAGATCGATCCAGTCCGCCAGAAAAGCCAGCCTGACGGAGGAATCGCCCGCCATATGGATCGTATCGCCTGCTGCGGCAAAATCGGGCGTAAAATAGCCTGTCCACCGGGAAAGCGTTGCAAAGACCGGCATTTTTCCGCCGTTGGCGTTCATGACGACCCGGTTCAGAAGTGTTCCTGCGGCGGCAGCACCTGCTCCGGCAATGGCGGGAACATAGAGCCGGTGCGCCAGAATGGGAACCAGCAGCACCAGAAAATACAGCCGCTTGATCCAGGACGCATACGGTACAAAGCCGTAATACCCGCAAAAAGCCGAGATCTGAACACCGATGTAGCAAAGCTCCAGCAGAAAGTAAGGGATCAGGCTTTTCCGGCGGAACACGGCGCCTGCCTGCCTGCCCTGCAGCCAGCCGATCAGCAGCGCAAGAAAAAAGAACAGCAGCATGGCAATCTCACTTCCGGCAAATAAAAAAGACGCCGACGCGGCGCCTGATATCGGGACTTCGGCTGCAAACGGCCAAAGCCTTTTTGCAGCTGGCAATCATATATGCGGATACGCACACACAGACCCTATAGCTTTGCGTCACTGTCTTTCAACAGATTTGCCCATTTTGTTTTCGGTTTTCTGACAAAAAAGCTCCGCGGAGATACAGCAGAAAACAAATTCCGCCCGCTTCGCCTGTTTGCATACTTCTATTGTAATACCTTTCAAAAGTTTGTCAAGAAGAAAAACGTTTTTTTACCAATTCTTTAAACGCAAAAAACATATTTGATCCGAAAAATCCGGAAAGATTTCCTCCGGTGGCAGCGGAACCGGTAAAAAGTGTTCCATAAATTCCAAAATATTATAATTCTGCATCGGAGAAAACCCGCAAAAGACATCCGGGAGAAACTGCTGCGAAAGGCTTGCACTTTCTGCGGACTTATGATAAACTGAATCTGAATTAAAGATTCTGACCCGTTTACGGAGAAATGAGAGTAAGACGGACACGATCATTCGGTTGTGTTAGTCTTGCTCTTTTTTGCTGCAAAAAAAGAGGAGGTTTGTCTGGCAATGTATGATACGATCATCGTGGGCTGCGGGATCATCGGTGCGGCGGCGGCTTTTGCGCTTTCCCTGCAGGAAGGCAGCGTTCTGGTGCTGGAAAAGGAAAACGATATTGCCACCGGAGCCACGCGCGCCAATTCCGCCATCATTCACGCGGGCTATGACCCGGAGCCCGGCACAAAAATGGCAAGGCTGAACGTTCGCGGCGCGGCGCTGGCCAAGGAGCTGTGCAGCGCGCTTTCCGTCCCGTATGCGCAGATCGGCTCGCTGGTTCTGGCATTTTCCGAGGAAGAAATGTCGACGGTGCGGGAGCTTTATGAGCGCGGCGTTCAGAACGGCGTGCCGGGACTGCAGGTGCTTTCTGCCGAAGAGACGCGCGCCATGGAGCCGAATGTTTCCGAACAGGTGCAGGGTGCGCTGTACGCGCCTTCCGCCGCAATCGTAAACCCGTGGGAATACGCGCTGGCGCTGGCAGAAACAGCCGTTCGCAACGGAGCAGAGATCCGGCGTTCCTGCCCGGTGGTCTCGATCAGGAAAACGGCGGACGGATGGGCCGTCGGGACGGCGCAGGGAACGTTCGAAGCGCGCACCGTGATCAACGCGGCCGGTGTGGAGAGCGAAGAGATTCACGATATGGTGCTGCCGCACTCGTTTCACATTCTGCCCAGCCGCGGCGAATACTATCTGATGGACAAATCCGAGGGCGGGCGCGCCGGTCATGTACTGTTCCAATGCCCGTCTGCGCTGGGCAAGGGCGTGCTGGTATCGCCGACGGTACACGGTAACCTGATCGTCGGCCCGAACGCGGTCGCCGCCGTGGACAAAACGCGTGTGAATACGACGGGAGCGGGGCTGGAATTTGTGCGCAGCACGGCGGTCAAAAGCGTGCCGTCGCTCAATTTCCGCAGCTCCATCCGCAATTTTGCCGGGATGCGCGCCAATTCCGATCGAGACGATTTTATTCTGGAGGAACATGACGGCTTTATCGATCTGGCGGGGATCAAATCGCCGGGGCTTTCCTCGGCGCCGGCGATTGCCGAAGAGGCGCTTGCCATGGTGCAGAAGAGCGGCGTGTTCCGCAGCAAAAAGCAGAACGCCGTTGTGACGCGCCAGAAGCGCCATTTCAATCTGCAGGATGAGACCGGAAAACGTGCGATGATCGCCGAAAATCCGCTTTACGGCCGTGTGATCTGCCGCTGCGAAACCGTTACCGAGGGCGAAATTCTTGACGCGATCCATTCACCGGTGCCGCCCTGCAGTGTGGACGGGGTCAAACGCCGCTGCAACGCCGGTATGGGGCGCTGTCAGGGCGGTTTCTGCGGGCCGCGCGTGCTGGAGATTCTTTCCCGCGAACTGAACATTGCGCCGGAATCCGTGAAAAAGGATCTGGACGGCAGCGAGATCCTGCTGGGCGAAAACAAGAATGTGTGAGGAGGCAATTCCGATGATCTATGATGTGATTGTAGTCGGCGGCGGCCCGGCCGGTCTGGCGGCGGCGTGCTCCGCTTACGACAACGGCGCGCGGCATATCCTGATCCTGGAACGCGACCGTGAACTGGGCGGCATTCTGAACCAGTGCATCCACAACGGTTTCGGACTGCATTATTTTAAAGAAGAACTGACCGGCCCCGAATACGCGGGTCGTTTTGTGGATCTGCTGAGGAAGACGACGACCGAAGTCCGGCTTGATACCATGGTGCTTTCGGTAACGCCGGAGCGGGAGGTTCATGCCGTCAGCGCTGCGGAAGGCTATCAGGTCTACCGCGCAAAATCGGTGATCCTGGCGATGGGCTGCCGCGAACGGACGCGCGGTGCGATCGCGATCCCCGGCGACCGGCCTGCCGGCGTTTTTACGGCGGGGACGGCGCAGCGCTATCTGAATATGGAGGGGTATATGGTCGGCCGCCGTGTGCTGATTCTGGGCAGCGGCGATATCGGCCTGATCATGGCGCGGCGGATGACGCTGGAAGGCGCAAAGGTGCTCGCCTGCGTGGAAGTGATGCCGTATTCGGGCGGGCTGATGCGAAATATTGTGCAGTGCCTGCAGGATTATGAGATCCCGCTGTATCTTTCTCACACGATCACCAATGTGGAAGGCCGCGGCCGTGTGGAGAGCGCCACCGTTTGCCGTGTGGACGAAAACCGCCGCCCGATCCCGGGAACGGAAATGCAGTTCGACTGCGATACCATCCTGCTTTCCGTCGGGCTGATCCCAGAAAACGAACTGACGCGCGCCGCGGGGATCGAAATTGATCCGCGGACAAACGGCGCCGTTGTGTACGAAAACATGGAAACCTCGCTGCCCGGCGTGTTTGCCTGCGGCAATGTGGCCCATGTACATGATCTGGTCGATTTTGTAACGGCAGAGAGCATGCGGGCCGGCAAGGCCGCCGCGGCATTTGCTTTCGGCCTGCAGCCGGAAAACGCTGCCGTGACGGAACTGAAGAACGGAAACGGCGTGACCTATACGGTTCCGCAGCATATCCGTCCCGAACGCATTGAAAAGGCGGCGGATGTGTTTTTCCGCGTGAACCGTATCTGCGGCGCAAGCGAGATCGTCGTTGCCGACGGCGAACGGCAGCTCTGCGCTTTCCCGCGCGACCATCTTGCTCCGGGAGAAATGGAACATATTATGATCCCGCGCAAGCTGCTCGGCGAAGTTCCGCCTGCGCAGCTGACGGTTTCAATTCGTGAAAAACAGGCGTAAGGGAGGCTTTTTGATGAAGGAATTGGTTTGCATCGTCTGCCCAAAGGGCTGCCGGCTGCATGTGGATGAGGAAAACGGGTTCGCCGTGACCGGAAACAGCTGCCCGCGCGGCGCCGAATATGGCAAAAACGAGCTGCAGAATCCGACGCGCGTGCTGACCAGCACGGTAAAGATCTCCGGCGCGCTGCACAGCCGCTGCCCGGTCAAGACCGACCGGCCGGTCGCAAAGGGAAAAATGTTCGACGTCATGCGGGAGCTTGCCGCCGTTGAGCTGCAGGCGCCCGTTGCGGTGGGCGATATCGTGCTCTCCGACATTGCCGGGACAGGAGCAAATCTGATCGCGGCCAAAACGATGAATCTGCAGTAACGGTTCCCATACTGCGCAGAAAGCCCTGCCGGAGCGATCCGGCAGGGCTTTCTTATATCTGAGCAAAAGAGAGGAGGAAAAAATTCCGTGCCCTCTGTACGGCGATTATGCTTTTGCCGTCTTCCAGGCTTCTTCCTCAAACTGCTTGGTGTAAAGATCGTAATAATACCCTTTCCGACGCAGCAGGTCACGGTGGCTGCCCTGCTCAATGATCTTGCCGTTGCGCACGACAAGGATCAGATCGGCCTTGCGGATGGTAGAAAGGCGGTGCGCAATGATAAAGCTGGTGCGGCCGGTCAGAAGATGCGAGATCGCGTTCTGGATCAGCTGTTCCGTTTCGGTGTCGACCGAGGAGGTCGCTTCATCCAGAACAAAGATCGGCGGGTCGGCAAGCACCGCGCGCGCAAAGGAGATCATCTGCTTTTCTCCTGTGGAAAGCCGGTCGCCGCCTTCGCCGACATCGCTGTCGTAGCCTTTTTCCAGCCGGTTGACGATGCGGTCAGCGGACACTAGCTTCGCGGCGGCCTCGACCTCCTCGTCCGTTGCGTCGAGACGTCCGTAGCGGATGTTTTCCCGCACAGAGCCGGAAAACAGGTGCGGATTCTGCAGCACATAGCCGATGTTGCTGTGCAGCCAGAGCTGGGAACGTTCGCGGTAATCGCGCCCGTCGATCAGAACCTGACCGTCCGTCGGTTCAAAAAAGCGGCAGGCAATGTTGACGATCGTCGATTTCCCGGCGCCCGTTTCGCCGACGATGGCGATGGTGCTTCCCTGCGGAACCTTCAGATTGAAATGCTCCAGCACGTTTTCGCCGCCGTCCGGATAACGGAAGGTGACGTCGCGGAATTCCAGATCGCCGTGCAGCGGTTCCCAGTTTTCTTTTCTGGGGTGAAACGCATCGCCGTATTTTTCGATCACTTCGGGCGTGTCGGTCACATTCGGCTGTTCCTCCAGCAGACCGGTCACGCGTTCGATCGACGCCTGAATGGAAATGAAATCGGCAAAAATGCGCGCCAGCTGCTGGGTCGGTTCAAAAATACCGAGCGCATAAGAAATGAACGCCGAAAGCGTGCCGAACTGCATCAGCCCCTGCTGGTTCAGATAACCGCCCCGGGCCAGAACGATGGCCGTTGCCAGCGACCCGCAGAACAGCACGATCGGCACAAAGCTTGCCGAAAGCATGGATGCGCGCATCGAGGAACGGTACATGCTGTTCGTCAGCTTCTGAAACGCGCTGCAGTTTTCCTCTTCGATCACCAGTACCTTGCTGGTGCGCGCGCCGCCGATGCCTTCGTTGAATGCGCCGGTGATCTTTGAATTCGCCGCGCGGATCTCGCGGTTGGCCTTCAGGATCTTTCCCTGAAAGAACACGGTGGCGACGGCGATCAGCGGAACGATCAGCATGATCAGCAGCGCAAGCTTCCAGTTGAGGGCCAGCATGATGCCGAATACACCAAGCACATACAGGCCGTTCCAGAAGATATCCACCAGGCTCCACGCCGCCATACTGGCAATTTTGCCGGTATCGCTCATGGTGCGCGCCATCATGTAGCCCACGGGCGTGGTGTTGTAATAATTGAAGCTCAGCTCCTGCAGGTGGACGAACAGCGCCCGCTTCATGTCGCGGCCGAGAAACATTTCCACGTAGGTCGCCGTGTAGGAGAAGACCACCACGGTCAGAACCTGAAACAGAATGCTGGCAAGATAAAGCGCCGCAAACGGCCAGATTCCTTCCAGCGTACCCGGCTCAATAAACGTATCGATCGCATAACGCAGAAAGAGCGGGTTGATCACATCAATAGCGGCGGTGAGTACCATCATGAGCACAACGATGAACATGCGCCATTTATACGGCTTCAAAAACGGGAGCAGCTTTGCCCAAATCTTCAGATCAAACGATTTATTGTACACTTGCTCTTCATACGCCAAGAGCGCTCACCTCTTTTCCGGGATCGGAGCCTTGCCCGTCCGCAGGCATATCGTCCACGCTGTTCTGGATCTGCCAGATGCGGCGGTAGATACCGTCCTCGGCGCAAAGCTCGTCGTGCGTGCCCTGCTGCGCAATGCGCCCATCGTCGAGCACGATGATGCAGTCGGCATGCTGAATGGTCGTGATGCGGTGCGAAATCAGAATGACGGTAGAATCCGACATGCCGGTTTTCAGCGCCGCGCGGATCTTTGCGTCGGTTTCGGCGTCGACCGCGGAAAGAGAGTCGTCGAATACCTTGATCGGTGTCTGTTCCATCAGCATCCGCGCAATGGCAACGCGCTGCTTCTGTCCGCCGGAAAGCGTTACGCCGCGCTCGCCGACGACGGTGTCGTAGCCGTCGGGGAATTCCTCAATCGCTTCGTCCACCGCGGCAATTTTTGCGGCTGCGCGGATCTCGTCCAGCGGGCGTTCCGGGTGTGCGGCGGCGATGTTTTCCTGAATCGTTTTCGAGAACAGGAACGGCTCCTGCAGCACAAGTCCGACGTTTTTGCGGACGTGGCTCAGCCGCATCTCGCGCAGGTCGACGCCGCCGACGGTGATCTTCCCGCTGCCGGGCGCCACATCATAAAGGCGCGCCAGCAAATAGGTCAGCGTCGATTTTCCGCTGCCGGTACCGCCCAGAATGCCGACCGTTTTGCCCGCGGGAACGGTAAAGCAGATGTCGTGCAGCAGCTCCGGAGTTCCCTCGTAACCGAACGACACATGGTCGAACACAATGTCGCCGTGCATATCGGGCGTCAGCCCTTCGGGGTCTTCGGTTTCCTCTCCGGCGTTGAGGATCTCGCGCAGACGGTCGATCGAAACGCTCATTTTGCTCATGTCGCCGAGGATTCTGCCGAGGTTGCGGATCGGCCATGCCATCATGGAATTGTAAGAAACGAACACCGTGAACTGGCCCAGCGTCAGCCTGCCTTCCACGGCTTCGCGTGTGCCGAGCAGAATGATCACAAGGATCTGCAGCGCGGTGACAAAATCGCCGATGCCCCAGTAAGGCCCGAGCAGCTTGCCGAGCTTGACCCAGAGAGTGGCGAAGCGGTTGTTTTTTTCGTCAAAGTTTTTGACTTCGTAGGCCTCGCGGCCGAACGCGCGAACCACGCGCACGCCGGTCAGGTTCTCCTGCACCGTGGCGGAAAGCGTTCCTTCGGCTTCGTCCGCCGTGCGGAACCTGCGGGAAATCAGGTTGAAAAATACGCCGGAATAAAGCAGCACGACCGGAATAAACGCGATCGAGATCCACGTCAGAAAACTGCTCATGGTGAACATCCAGCTGATGGCCACCGCGACCAGCACGATGGTGCGGAACATTTCTATCAGTTGACCGGAAAGAAAGTTCCGCAGCATTTCCACGTCGGAGGTGCAGCGCTGAATAATGTCGCCGGTCTGAATGGAAACGTGCCACTGGTAGGGCAGGCGCTGAATGTGGCCGAACAGCCGGTTGCGCAGCCGTTCCAGAACGCCCTCGCAGGCCTTTGACATGGAAATGCGGCAAAAAAACGTTGCGCCGCCCGCAAAAACGGAAAATACCACGGCCGCTGCCGCGCAGAGGATCAGATTCTGCGCCAGGTAGCTGCGTCCGCCGATGGATTCGATCCACTGTACCAGAAAATCGGGCAGGTCAAACGGCTTGCTGTCCAGCACGGAATCGAGCGTTACGCGGATGGCCTGCGGTGTCAAAAAATTGAATACCACGGCAAGCACCGTTCCCACGGCGGCCGCCAGCATCCAGCCCCAGGAACCCCGCATGGTCTGCATCATGAAGCCTGCGCGGCTCAATTGCTTCGGCGGTTGTTGTGTTTTCGCCTGCTTCAATAGGATCCCTCCTTTTTATCGCCCGTCAGCCGGGCAATCTGTTCTTCTTTTTCTTGCCCGTCCCGGAAACACGGTGTACCGAAACCCGGGCGGAAGGCGTTGTCTGCTGCAGAGCGTTCAGCCGCTCGCAGTGGCGGCTGATCAGGGAACAGGCTGCGTCCGCGTCGGTTTCCGGCGGCACGGTTGCCAGGATCCCCGTTTCCCGGCTCCACAAAAACACCAGCCGGAGCGCTGCCGCCTCCAGCTCGTAGCAAAAGCCCTTCTCCGGGCGCGGCCTGAGCTCGCCGTGAAGCTCCGATTGAATGCTCCGCAGCAGCTCGATAAACGGATCGATCTCCTGCGCAGCCGTTTCGTGCTGTACGGCGATCTGCCGCTGTTCGTTCATTGCAAGTGCCTGATACATCTGCAGAAATCCTTCCTTTCTTTTCTCCAAAGCAACAGACAGAAAAGGAGCCGCTCAACCTTTGCAGGCAAGCGGCTCCTCGAAATTCCAGAACAAAGGCGGCGTGCGGTCAACAACTCCGCACACAGAACCCCTTCGCCGAAAAGACAGGACAAAACCGCCGGAGACTGCAGGACAATCGAGCGTTATCCACGGACGTTTCCGTAAGCTGCTTTTTACTCGATCCGAACATTGGTTCTGCCCCCTTTCTGTTTGTTCTGTGCAGTGACCGTGTACTGCACGGTTCTGATTATATCACACCTGTTTTCCGAATTGCAATAGGGAATCCGCAAAAACCGGAAACTCAGGAAAGGTCATGAACGCGCGGCAATTTCTTCATTCACGCGGTTGCGCAGCCGGATCAGATATTCGGCGGATTTCGGATAGACCTTGAATGTGATCGGTTCCGCCAGCTCGCCTTCCACCAGCTGCATCACAAAATCGCGGCCGGCGAGCGATTCCAGCTTCTGCAGCGCGCGCAGGTCGGTCATCGCTTCATACATGGCCATCAGCCGCAGCGATTCCTCTGCTTTTCCGTCCTTGCCGGGGTAAACCACAAAGGCGTCGCCGGAGGGAAATGCGCCGCCGGCGTCGGTCACGGCATAGGGGCTGATATGCTCCAGAGAATACTGGGTATTATAAAAATTATATCCCCACTGCAGGAAGCCGCGGATGTTGAATTTGTAGAGCTGAACGCCGATCACGCGTGTGCGCGCGAGCGGCATGGAAAAGAACCGGTTGCTCACCTGCTCCATCTGGCCGGTGCAGTAATAGGTCCACAGCGGATCGACGCCGTGCTCCAGGAACGGCTCGATGTGGTTGCTGGCGCAGACCGGCGTTTCCACCGCTCCGGTGGAATAAAAATCGTAATCGGAAAGCGCATCCATCATATGAAAACCCTTCAGGAAGGGTGCGGCAAGCCTTTGTGCGGCCCGGTAGTCCTCCAGTTGATCAATGTGCGGCTCATCGGAAATATGAAAATAGCAGCGCTCGGCAATTCCCCATTCGCGCAGCTTTTCGGTCAGCGCGGGCAGATAGCAGGAAAGAAAATGCGCGTATGCTTCTCCTGTGGAGGGGGTGTCCCAACCGAAAATACGCTTGTATTCGCCGTCCACCGTCGCCATGACCTTCGGCGCCGCCAGTGCGCCCCACTGCGTGAACAGGTGGGCGATCTCAAAATAGCGGATCCCGCACGTTTCGCAAAGCGTTACCCAGCGGTGCAGCTTTTCGAATCCGAAGGAATAGCTGCCGTCCGTCAGGGAGACGTCCACCAGCTGAACGGTGGTGCGTTCCCCGCCGACTGCCGTATCGAGCGGCTGGGTAAAGGTCGGCGTCAGGATCATGTTGATCCCGCGCGAGGCTGCCGTGCGGAGAAAGCTTTCCAGAATGCGCCAGTGTTCCTCGGAAAAAGCGGGGACCCGGTAATAATCGGCCAGACAGTCGGCGTGGAACCACTCCGTGCGGAGCAACGTCTGTTCCGGCAGTTCTGCTGCAAATACGGTGACAGCCGTCTGCGCCGAAACGGGCCGTACCGCCGCGTCCCACGGCTCGGTAATCTGTTCGACCGTTACCGTGACGGGGTATTCACCGGCAGGGGTGTCCGCCGCCGTTTCCACATCGATCCAGAACGCTTTCCACCACGCGTTGAGCCGCGTTTCGCCGTCCGGCATTTCCCGCAGGATATCCGGGAAAAGCCCGGGAGCCGTGCGCTCGTAATTATCGTCGAGCTGCGTCGG
>JAQXJH010000120.1 GCA_029008595.1 Bacillota bacterium | reverse complement strand
ACCTGATCCATACCAGAATTCCTCCTTACATGTTGTTTTTGCAGAATATTCCGGGATTCTATAAGCTAAGTGTATCGCAATTGCTTTGGCAATTCAATTGTTAAAAAGCGCCGAAAACATTGCTGAAATAATTCTGTTGTGTTCCGCGGAAAAGAGCGGCTTACGCTGCGGACGATTCCTCCGGTTTCGGCGTCAGCTGAGGCAAAAAGCGAAGGATCAGCACCGCGCAGATCAGATTCAGCACGCCCTGCACCAGAACGAGCAGCTGAACCGCCGTCATCGGCGTGCCGAACAGCTGCACCATCCGGCCGTCCATCCATTTGACAAACAGGGTACCGGTAAACTGGCCGAAAAACGCGATGAGATTCGCCAGCAGAAAATAAAACGACATGTAGTAGGTCTGATCTTCCCGCGGGGTGTTGATATACGGAAAATTCGCCCAGGTCAGGTTCAGCCCGACGCCGAGCGCATGCTGGCACAACCGGACGGCCGGATACAGCCAGATGCTGTTCCCCTCGCTGATGAAGGCGGCGGCAAGCACCGTCGGAACATTCATGAACGCGGCAATGGCAAAGGTTTTGAACCACGACTGCTTTTTCAGAACCCGCTGCCAGTACGGCGTTAAAAACAGCAGGAAAAACCCGTAGACAAATGACAGCGCGTTGATCATCGTAACGCCGGTGTGCGCCGTATTCAGCAGATAATACGTCCACGAGGAAGCCGGCAGGTTGGCAAGAAACGTCCAGAAGGCGATCAGCCCCATGGTCAGCAGGAATTTCCGGTTGCCGAACGGCAGCCGGAACACGTTCAGCAGGCGGATGCGGTTTTCGCGGTGCGGATATTCATATTCCCGCGGCAGCGCAAGAAAGGTAACGTCCGCCGCCGCAAGGCAGAACCCCGCCAGACGCAGCGCCGTCAGGACGGCGGCCTCGTTCGGGGAACCCCGCAGCGAATCGGCCAGAAGCCCCGAGCCGATCAGCGCAACGCCGGAGATCAGGGCGGTGATCATCTGCTGATACGACAGATACCGCGCGCGCACCGAATTCGGAATAAAATTGAGGTGCCAGACGGAATACCCGCTCGTGAACAGATTGTTGACCAGGCTGGCGGTAAAGACCACAGCGCCGAAGCAGACCAGCTTTGCGCTCTGATCCTGAACCACATACGGCAGCAGCGTCAGCCCCAGAATATTGATCACATAATACGCGAGCCGCCCGCCGGTCAGGATCCAGCGGCGTTTTTTGAACCGCTCCAGGATCATCGGCGAAAAAATGCTGAAGCAGGAAGCGATCAGCGGCAGAAAGGTGAGCACGCCCGCGTCCACAATGGAAAAATTGTTGACGGTCAGGAACGCGGTGTAAAGCGTGCCCGCCGTCAGGTCGGTCACAAGCGTTGAAAGGATCGCCGAAGCCAGCATGCAGCAGCGGCCTTTCCCCCTGTCATCGCCCCAGTTGAACACCGTAAACAGATCGCTGTACCGAAGATTCCTCAGCTTTGGCAGCTTGATCGCCATAAAAGAGACCTTCTTTCCCAAAATAAAAAACAGCCGCATTTTTGTAAAACATTAAAAATTAATGATACAAAAACACGACCGGCAGCATTGACACATACAGTTTTTCCAGATTTCAAGGTCATTATATCGAATCGCTTCTGCAAAGTCAAGTGCGGAACAGCCGGGAAAAAAGAAATCGTTCAAAAACCGGAAAAACGCCGGGACAGCAGAAAAAAACCGGAAGGCGGCAGCTCCTCTGCGGGAGGACTGCCGCCTTGTTTCTGTCCGCATTATTTTCCGCAGTCGGCGCAGAGAATCAGGGAACATCCTCCTGCTTTTGCGTGAAAAATCATCATTTTACTCTTGTTTTTTTGTTTTTTTTCAGTATGATAATTATAAACATTGCGGATCCGTCCGTGCTCTTCCGCGCCCGCCGTTCGGAACGGCGGATCTTCCTCCTGAGCGCTGCGCCGCCTTTTTCTGCAGAAAACGCGGATCCGGGCCGCAGTAAATCCTTTCCGTGATCCCGAGGTGTTCTTATGATCAAAACCGTATTTATCGGAGCCAGCGGTCACTTTCAATTTACCCTGACCGGCAGCGCAGGACAGCCGGATGTTCTGCTTGCCGCAGCGGCTCCCGGCTGCCCCGGCGAACCTCTGGACAACCTGATTTCCGGCATCCGGCGCCTTGGCACGGAGCCTGCCCTGTACGACGATTACCGTGAAATGCTCCGCAGAGAAAAACCGGATCTGGCTGTGATCGACACCTGCTACGGCAGTCACGCCGCCTGCGCCGAAGCTGCGCTGGAAGCCGGCTGTCATGTATTTCTCGAAAAACCTGCCGCCACAACGCTTTCCCAGCTGGAACGGCTCCGCCGGGCGTACGAAAAGGCCGGCACCCAGCTGACCGCCATGTTCAATTACCGGTACACCGGTTCCTTTTACCGCGCCCGGCAGCTGATCCGGGAAGGCGCCGTCGGCGAAGTCCGGCTTCTGAACGCGCAGAAATCCTATAAATTAGGCGAGCGCCCCGACTTTACCCGCAGCCGCAGTTCTTACGGCGGCACGATCCCCTGGGTCGGCATCCATGCCATCGACTGGATCTCCTGGATGAGCGGGCAGCGCTTTGTTTCCGTTTCCGCGCTTCAGTCCCGTATGCACAACGGCGGCTTCGGCACGCTGGAAGCGGACGCGCTGGTGCAGTTCCGGATGACCGCGCCCGGCGCGCCATTGTCCGCCTGGAACAGCGGGCGGAGCTTGCGGACGACACGGTGCCTGCCGAAGGACCGTGGTACGGCATTGCCGAACATTCGGCTTTTCTGGGGGGCCGCGTCGATTATGACAGGGAAACCAGCTGGCACCACCCGCTGCTGAACGCCCCCGGTGAGCTGGAAAAGCTGGCGATGGACGAAAACCACCCGGTGTTCCGGATGGTGAACGGGGGGATCGCCTACCTGCGCGAAAAATACGGAGAATATTTTTTCCCGATGGTGTGCGGCGCATCCTGCGCGCTGGAAATGGCGAACACGCTGCGAGGCAACGATTTTTTCTACGATTTTTATGAAGAACCGGACGATCTGAAAGCGCTGCTGGATTACTGCGCGGACGCGCTGATCTGGAATTACGAAAAACAGCTGCAGGCCTCCGGCGACGTTTGCGGCGGCGTGATCACAGGCTTCGGCGAATGGCTCCCCGGGCGCGGACTGGGGCATGTTTCCGAAGATACGACCACCATGATCTCGCTGGAGCAGTTTGAGGAGTTCGGCCGTCCGCGCACCGAACGCGTCTTCCGCCGGTTCGACGGGGTATTCCTCCATATGCACGCGCTCAGCGAACGCTGCCTGGCCTCTGCCGCGTCGCTGCCGAATCTCCGGCTGATGGAGCTTTCGTCCGATCCGAATACCGACCGCGCCGTGGAGGTATGGAAGCGCTGCCGGGACAAGCTGCCGCCGGTGATCCCCGTGCTGCGGCTGACCCGGGCAGAGATCGAAGCCAATATGGAGCTGCTCAAAAGCCAGAAGACCGTGGTGTGGTACGACGCCTCCTGCATGGAGGACGCTCAGGATATGTGCGCGCTGTTTGCGCGGGAACTGCCCGTGCGCTGAACCGTACGCCAAAGCAGGGTGCTGCGAAAGGCAGCACCCTGCTGTTTTTTCGGCCGCGCCGCTCTTTTGCTTGCGGCGGCGGCGCAGCTGTGTTAAAATGAAAATACTTACATCCATCTGCAAAGGGGCGCTCGGTTTGCTGACAAGAAAATTCGGTTTCACGCTGGAGGTCGACATCCACGGCATGCGGGTCATGCAGGCGCAGGAAGAGCTGGAACGGCTGATCGCCCGCTGCGGCAGCGACGTTCACGAGATCGTCGTGATTCACGGCTACCACGGCGGACAGGCGCTGCAGAACATGGTCCGCAACGATCTTCACAGCGCCAGGATCCTCCGGCGCGAGCTTTCGCTCAACAACGGCCAGACCGTGCTCGTGCTGCGTCACTGACGCTGCGCAGCGGATCCCGGTTCCGGAGCGCTTTGCTCGTCCAGCGTGAGGGAATACGACGGCAGAAAATGCTCGCAGAAATAAGCGACGCTTTGCAGCGGACACTCCTGCAGCACGCTGCGCAGCGAGGCTTCGGCGCTGGCAAAATCCCGGTTGCCCATCCGACCTTCCTCAATGCATTTGATCAGTGCGGAAAGTTTGTCCGCTGCTTTGACCAGCGGCGCTTCCTTTCCCTGCTCGCGCAGCAGCGGATCGTATTCCTTCCGCAGCTCCTCCGGCAGCATACTCAGCAGCCGGTCTGCCGCGGCGTTTTCCACCCTGCGGTAAGCCTCGCGCAGCTCGGCGCTGTAATATTTCACCGGGGTAGGAAGATCGCCGGTGATGATCTCGGTCGTGTCGTGAAACAGCGCCATGGCGGCAGCATGATCCGGATCAAAATCCCCGCCGAAGCGGCTGTTTTCCAGAATCGCCAGCGCGTGCGCCAGAACGGCTGTTTCGTGGCTGTGTTCGCTCAGACTTTCGCTGTGGGTATTGCGCATCAGTCCCCAGCGGTTGATGTGCTTCATACGCGATGCCATCGCGAAAAAATGGTAATGTTTTTTCATGCTGCAGTTCTTCCTTTCCATCGGCCCGCCCGCCGGTCTGCCGGGGCGCCCCGGTGAGTGAAAACGGCGTTTTGCGAGAATACTATCTTCCTATTATTATATGTTCCGAACAGGATTCTGTCAAAACTGTTTCGTGTTATCCCCTGCGCCGAATTGACATCATTTGTGCAATGCGGTATACTTTTCATTTGAAGGCTGTTCTTTGGCAGCGGCCGCAGAACCGGAAAGGACGGATGGAACCGATGGCGCATGTTCAAATCAAAAAGCAGCAGGTCTGGTGGGTACTGGGCTTTGTGATGCTCTTTGCCCTGCTGACGCGGCTGCTGCTTGCAATGACCTACCTGAATTCCTTCGACACCGAATGGTATCTGAAATGGGCAGTGGACATTCAGAACGGGCTGCTCAACGCTTACGACGGCCATGTCCGCGATCTGGATTATCCGCCGGTCTACCTGATTTTGCTTTGGCCGGTAGGCAGGCTGCTGAACATTGAGCTGCTTGCCTCTTATCAGCCGTACCGGATGCTGCTGATCAAGTTCTGGCCGATTCTGTTCGACATCCTGACGGTCGCGGCGATCTACCTGATCTTCCGCAAGCGTTCGGTATTTCTTGCGCTTTGCGCCGCGGCGGCCTGGGCAGTAAATCCTTCGGCAATTTTCAACTGCGCCTGCTGGGGGCAGACCGATACGATCATGACGTTTCAGATGCTGTTGGTTTTTGCCGCGTTTGACGAAGACAAGCCGCTTTGGGCAACGTTCTGGTTTGCGCTGGCGGCGCTGACAAAAATGCAGTGCCTTTACTTTGCGCCGGTCATTCTGTTCTGGTTTGTCCGCCGGAAAGACTGGTCCCGGCTGCTGCGCGCGCTGGGGATCGGCTTTGGAACGGCAGCGGCCGTTTTTCTGCCGTTCATGATCGCCAGCAGAAACGCGCTGGCCATCTTTGAGATCTATTTCGGCGGCTTCGGCAAATACCCGTATATCAACCTCAACGCGTTCAATCTGTTCGGGCTGGGGAATTTCAACTGGGTGACCGACCGGCTTTCGATCATCGGCGGCAGCCTGAACGAAAAGGGCCAGATGGTCGGCGGCTTCACCTTTTCCATGCTGGGCACGATCCTGATGCTCGCTTCCATCGTCTTTGTCTGCTGGGTGATGCTGGCGGCAAAAAAGACAAACATCTGGCTGCACGCTGCGCTGCTGATGCAGTGCCTGTTTATTCTGACCACCCGGCAGCACGAGCGCTACCAGTTTATTGTGATGATCCTGCTGCTCGGTGCTTTTCTCACGGAGCAGGATTTCAAGCTCTTCGGTCTGTTCGCCGGGGTCTCCGTGATCACATTCTTCAACCAGTCCCTGCTGCTCGATAAGATCATTCATCAGGATGCGCCGTACCTTGCATCCTTCAACACGCTGCAGGCCATCGGTTCGGCGGTCAACGTGGTGCTGTTTTTCTGCACCGTCGTGGTCTGCATTCTGCACACCGAAGGTTTTTGGCCGGTCTTTGGCAAAAAACAATCCGAACGAAAGGTGGACTCTGCCTCATGAATTTTTCCGTAAAGCTGGAAGCACCGAAAAAATGGTGGGAAAACCGCGCTTTCCGTGCGTTTGCACTGGGTCTTGGCTGTTCATTTCTGTTCTTTCTCCCGTATATCATCTTTGACCGGGGGTATTTTCTGTTTTACGGCGATTTCAATGTGCAGCAGGTGCCGTTTTACCAGATGATCCACGACGCGATCCTCAGCGGCGACCTTGGCTGGAGCTGGACGACCGACCTTGGCGCCAATCTGATCGGCTCCTATACGTTCTACAACCTCGGCAGCCCGTTCTTCTGGATCACGCTGCTGTTTCCCAGCAAGGCCGTTCCCTACCTGATGGGGCCGCTGCTGATGCTCAAGTTCGCGTTTTCGGCGCTTGCAGGCTATATCTACCTGCGCCGCTACGTCAAAAACCCGGATAACGCCGTGCTGGGCGGGCTGCTCTACGCATTCTCCGGCTTCGCGGTCTATAATATTTTCTTCAACCACTTTCACGAAGCGATCATCATCTTCCCGCTGCTGATTGCGGCGCTGGACGAATATATGGAAACCGGCCGGCGCGGCCTGTTTGCGCTGGCGGTGTTCGCTTCGTGCCTGATGAATTACTATTTCTTTGCCGGTCAGGTGGTTTTCTGCTTTATTTACTGGATCATCCGCGTCGGCACCGGCAGCTGGAAAAACGTTACGCTCCGCCGGTTCGGCTGGCTGGCGTTTGAATCGGTGCTCGGTGTTGCGATGACCGGTGTGCTGATCGTGCCGACGGTGCTGGCGGTGCTGCAGAACAACCGCGTCAACAGCCCGACCTACGGCTGGGGCGCGCTGCTTTACAGCAGCGAACAGCGCTACCTGCACATTCTTTCCTGCATGTTCTTCCCGCCGGATATTCCGGCGCGCGCGAACTTTACGCCGGATTCCAACGCCAACTGGGCGTCGTTGGGCGCCTGGCTCCCGTTCTTCTCCATGACAGGCGTCTTCGCGTGGATGCAGATCAAGAAAAAGCACTGGAGCAAAAAGCTGGTCGGAACGCTGCTCATCATGGCGTTCATCCCGATTTTGAACAATGCCTTTCAGCTGTTCAATTCCGCGTTTTATGCCCGCTGGTACTATATGCTGACGCTGATGTTCGCGCTGGCCACGGTGCAGGCGATCGAAACGGAGGAGGCCGATTGGGACCGTGCGTTCCGCTGGACGTTCGGCATCACCGCGGCCATTTCGGTCGGCATCGGGCTGATGCCCAGCTCGATCGACAAAACGACGGGCAGCATCTCCTTCGGGCTGGAAAAATACCCCGAGCGCTTCTGGACCTATGTGGCGATCGCATTCCTGAGCCTGCTGCTCTTTTATATTCTGAAGCCGCTGATCCGCCGGAACCCGAAAAAGTTCACCCGCAGCGCAACGGCGGGCGTTCTGCTGGTCACGGTCGTCTACGCCGCGTATTTTATCGGGCTGGGCAAAACGCAGTCGTATGATACGACCAACTTCATCATTCCCTATGCGCTCAACAACGGCAAAGATATCAGCCTGCCGGACGAAGAGGGCGAAACCGAGAATTACCGCGTCGATTTTTATCAGTCCATGGACAACATGGCAATGTACTGGCAGATGCCGAGCATTCAGGCGTTTCATTCCATCGTACCCGGTTCGGTCATGACGTTTTACCCCTCCATCGGCGTCGACCGCGGCGTCGGTTCCCGGCCGGATTCCTCCCATTACGGCATCCGCGGCCTGCTTTCGGTCAAGTATCTGTTCGATTACACCGGGGACAGCAACAAATTTCAGGACGGCGACGTGACGCAGATGCCCGGCTTCACCTATTACGCAACGCAGAACGGCTTCGACGTTTATCGGAACACGAACTATATTCCTTACGGTTTCACTTACGACAACGTCATCACCCGCGCGCAGTTTGAGGAAACCTCGCAGGGCAACCGCGAACTGCTGCTGCTCAAGGCCATGATGGTGGAGGACGAGGACTTTGACCGGGCGGCGCAGGTGCTGCACGCGATGAGCGAAAGCGAGCTGCGCTCACAGGTATATTCCCAGGCGGCTTACGCGGAGGACTGCGCCGCACGCAACCGGGAGACCTGTTATTCCTTCACCCGTGACGGCGGCGGCTTTACGGCGCAGATCGATCTTTCCCGGGAGAACTATGTGTTCTTCAGCATTCCGTACGAATCGGGCTGGTCGGCACAGGTGGACGGCGTTGATACGAAGATCGTCAAATCCAACAACGGGTTTATGTCGGTGCCGGTGCCGCAGGGCGACCACACCATCACCTTCACCTATCGGACGCCGGGGCTTTCCGCCGGACTGCTGATCACCCTGTTCAGCGTGCTGCTCCTGCTGCTGTATCTGTGGCTGATGCCCCGGCGGGACGAGCAGCTTTCCCGGCGCCGCGTACAGGAAGCCGCCGCAAACGAGAAAATTGCCGCAGAAAACCGCGCGGAGCAGTCGGAACAGGCTGACGTTCCGGCAGACGGCGCGCCGCTTCCGGAGCAGGAGCCTGCAGCAGACCCGGCCCAACCCCCAAAAGACACGACCGGCCAAATTTGCCCCGACGATGAAATAGAACCGTGACCTTCGGGCATCACCGCAAAGCCCTGACCGGGCTGCGCAGAATATAAGAAAGGGCTGATCTGAATGGAGAAAAACACCGTTTATCTGGTGGTTCCGTGCTATAACGAGGAAGCCGTGCTGCCTGAAACGGCAAAACGGCTGGAAGAAAAGCTGCGGGGGATGATCGCCTCCGGCCGCGCGGCAGCCGACAGCCGGATCCTCTTCGTCAATGACGGCAGCAAGGATAAAACGTGGGAGCTGATCGAACAGCTGCACGGGCAGAGCGAGTTCGTCTGCGGGATCAAGCTTTCGCGCAACCGTGGGCACCAGAACGCGCTGCTGGCCGGGCTGATGGCAGCCAAGGAAAACGCCGCCTGCGCGATCTCGCTCGACGCCGATCTGCAGGACGACATCGAGGTGCTTGACGAATTCATGGACAAATATCTCGACGGCTGCGACGTCGTCTACGGCGTCCGCAAAAAGCGCGAGACCGATACCTTCTTCAAACGCACCACCGCGCAGGGCTTTTACAAGGTGATGAAAGCGATGGGCGTGGACGTCGTTTACAATCATGCGGATTACCGGCTGATGAGCCGCCGCGCGCTGGAAGGCCTTTCCGAATATAAAGAGGTCAACCTGTTTCTGCGCGGCATCGTGCCGCTGATCGGCTACCGTTCCGATTACGTCTATTACGACCGCCACGAGCGCTTTGCCGGCGAATCGAAATACCCGCTGAAAAAGATGCTTGCCTTTGCGATGGACGGGATCACCTCCTTCAGCGTCAAACCGCTCAAGCTGATCTCCAACCTCGGGATCCTGGTTTCGGTGCTCAGCGTGCTGGGGCTGCTTTATGCGCTGATCGCAAAGCTTTGCGGCGCGGCCGTTCCGGGCTGGACGGCGATCGTCGCTTCCATCTGGCTGCTCGGCGGACTGCAGATGCTGTGTCTTGGCGTTGTGGGAACGTATATCGGCAAAATTTACAGCGAGGTAAAAGCGCGTCCGCGGTACGTCGTTGAAGAATTCCTGAAAAAGTAAGTCTCCGGCAGACACAAAGAAAGAAACCCGGAAATCGGCTGCAGCAGCCGGTTCCCGGGTTTTTGTTGTTGAAAAGCCGCAATTACCAGGTGCGGGAGCCCATGGAGCGGAACTGGGCAACCGTGGGAGCATGGGAGTTCATGCCGCCGTCCACCGTGATGATCTGGCCGCTGACATAGGCGCTTTCGTCGGAACCGAAATACACGCAGGCATGGCCGATATCCTCCGGGCAGCCGTAGCGGTTGACCATGATGTTGCTCAGGAAAATATCCTTCAGAGCCTGCGGCACCTTCGCCTCGTTCTCGGGAGTAACGATCAGGCCGGGACGGATGCAGTTGCAGCGGACGTTGTCCTTGCCGTACTGCAGCGCTACCGACTTGGTGAGCATATCCACGCCCGCCTTTGCGCTGGCATAAGCGGTGGAACCGAGATCGCCGTTGCACGAAGCCATGGAACCGATATTGATGATGGAACCGCCGCGGGCATCCTTACGCATGTAAGGCAGCACGCACTTGGTCACATAAAACGTTCCGCGCATATCGCTCTGGAAGATCGCGTCCCACATCTCGATGGTCAGCTCGTCCACGCGGCCGTCCTTCAGCGCTACGTTGGCGGCGTTGTTGACCAGAATATCGATCTTGCCGTACGTTTCGGCGGTGTCGGAAACGAGTTTTTCAATGCTGGCCGGATCGGTGATGTCCATCACATGGAACGCGGCTTTTCCGCCCTCTGCCGTGATGCTGTCCACAACAGCCTGTCCTTTTTCGGCACGGCGGCCGCAAACGATGACCTGTGCGCCCTCTGCGGCGTAAAGTCTTGCGATGCCGATACCGATACCGCTGGTAGATCCCGTAACAATGGCCACTTTGTTGGCTAATCTGTTCATGCTGAAAACCTCACATTCTGATTTGAATTAGAAACCTCTAACATATAAGTATATTGTTTTTCCGGCCTTGTGTCAAGCACCAGACGGAGGGGAAATGCGCCGCCGGTCTGAAATTTTATTGCCCGCGGCCACCGATGTTATGCCGCGGCCGGAGCGCACATCATCCGTCACGGCAGCGTTTTGCCCGCAGCCTTATAAAGCTCATACCATTCGGCGCGGCTCAGCTCTGTTCCTGCGCCGGCGCAGATCTCCCGCAGGCGGGCAGGACTGGTCGTTCCGGCAATCAGCTGGATCCCGGCCGGATGGCGGCAGATCCATGCCGCGGCGATCGCGGTCGGCGTAACGCCGTATTCTGCGGCGAGGCGGGAAAGCACCTCGTTGAGCTTCGGGAATTTTTCGTTGTTTCCGACGAACGTTCCTTCAAAAAATCCGTACTGGAACGGGCTCCACGCCTGAATGGTGATCCCGTTCAGCCGGCAGTACTCCAGCACCGAGCCGTCGCGGTTGATCCCGTCGTCCTTATGCATGTTCACATTCAGCCCGGCGTCGATCATTCCGCACTCGGTCAGGCTCAGCTGCAGCTGGTCGATCAGCACCCGGCCGCCGCAGGCGCGGTTCAGCAGCGCGATCTGCATCGGGTTGTGATTGCTGACGCCGAACCAGCGAACCTTGCCGCTGCTTTGCAGGCGGTCGAACGCTTCGGCGACCTCCTCCGGTTCCATCAGGGTGTCCGGCCGGTGCAGCAGAAGAATATCGAGATATTCCGTCTGCAGCCTCTGCAGGATTCCGTCGACGGACTTTAAAATATAATCGCGGGAAAAATCATAAAATCCGTCGTGAATGGCACATTTCGACTGAAGGATCACCTGCTCGCGGCGATCGGCGTTCAGGTGCGCCGCGCGGGCAAAAAGGCGCTCGCTTTCTCCCCCGCCGTAAATATCGGCATGGTCAAAGAAATTGACGCCGCATTCCAGCGCGGTTCCGATCAGCTGCTCCGCAGCCGGAAGCTCCAGCGAAGAGATGCGCATGCACCCCAGCGCGACCTGCGGCAGCGATACGGCGGTATTCCCCAAAGAGATCTGTTTCACGGTAAACTCATCCTTTCATCCGGGTCGTTTTCCTGTCCTGCAGCAGCGGCCGGGCGAATCATTCTCCGCCGGGAACGGCCTGTACCGCCGGAAGATCCCGATCCGGTCAGTTCTGCTTCTGCACGATCTTGTATTCATTGTCGAACTGGAAATACGGGCATTCGCGGAAGGAATGCGACAGAAAACGGTCCATTTCATCCTCGTCCAGCGAAACGGCGCATTCATAGCATCCGGTTTCTTCCTCGTAAATATAATTGATGCAGTAATCACAATTTGTCTTTGCGCTCATGAATTCCGCTCTTCCTTTCTTTTGTGCGCGGCGCCCAGCGGTGCAGCCTTTCTTCCCTTTCGGAAAGCTTTTTCTGCACGGCAGCCAGCTCCGGCGGGAGGGAAAAGATCCGGTAGCATTCCCACACCATCGAAACAATCGTCAGCAGAATAAACACCATCATGATCCGCCGGAACCAGGTGTATGCCGAAGCACAGACCGCCGCGCTCAGACCGCCGCGAACGATCGCTTTCGCCAGCTGCCCGATCGGCATCGGGTAAACCGCTCCGCCATTCATGAGCATATTATCCGCCGGCTGCATCAATACACGCAGCTGCGCATTGACAATGATCATGCACAACAGAAAAAACACGTCGCATATCATCAGCCCGACCGAAAAGCTGGGCCATTTTCTTCGTTTGCGCCGTGTGTAAAGTCCGCAAAGGAGC
>JAQXJH010000119.1 GCA_029008595.1 Bacillota bacterium | reverse complement strand
GCGGCCGAAATGGTTTCCAGCCCGACCGGCCCGCCGTTGTAAAAGCGGATCATCGTGCGCAGCAGCCGCCGGTCCGTTTTGTCCAGACCAAGCTCGTCGATCTCCTGCTTTTCCAGAGCAATGCGCGCGATCTCCAGCGTGACGGAGCCGTTGTTGAGAACCTGTGCAAAATCGCGTACCCGCTTCAGCAGCCGGTTCGCGATCCGCGGCGTGCCCCGCGAGCGGGAGGCGATCTCCAGCGCGGCGTCCGGCTCGATCTCCATTCCGAGGATCCCCGCAGAGCGCGTGACGATGCGCGAAAGCTCCTCCGGCGTGTACATTTCCAACCGCAGCACAACGCCGAACCGGTCGCGCAGCGGCGCCGAAAGCTGGCCTGCCCGCGTGGTCGCGCCGATCAGCGTAAATTTCGGCAGCGGCAGGTGATAGCTTGCCGCCATCTGTCCCTTGCCGGTGATGATGTCGATCGCAAAGTCCTCCATCGCGGGGTAAAGGATCTCCTCCACCGCGCGGGAAAGCCGGTGTACCTCGTCAATAAACAGCACGTCGCCGGGATTCAGATTGGTCAGCAGCGCGGCAAGATCGCCGGGCTTTTCGATCGCCGGGCCGGAGGTGATGCGGATGTTGACGCCAAGCTCGTTGGCGATGATCGCGGCGAGCGTTGTTTTGCCCAGCCCGGGAGGGCCGTACAGCAGAACGTGATCCAGCGATTCCTTGCGGAGCCGCGCGGCTTCAATGAAAACCGAAAGATTTTCCTTGGCTTTTTCCTGCCCGATATATTCGCGCAGACTGCGCGGGCGCAGCGGATTTTCCACCTCGGCGTCCTCCGGGGAAAAATCCGGGCTGGTGATCCGGTTTTCAAAGTCCATTTCCATGTCCCCGGCTTCTACCGTATGGCTCAGAAGACCGCCCGATTCCTTTTTTTTCATCACGGAAGCTTCGCTCCTTTCCGTTTATTCCGGCAAGATTACATTCTTGAACCCATCGCTTTGAGCGAAAGGCGGATCAGCTCTTCCGTAGGAAGGGAGCTGTCCAGTTTTGCAACGACCGCCGCAGCGTCGGACGGGGTATATCCCAGCACCGTCAGCGCGCCGACGGCTTCGGCGGCGTGTCCTGCAGCAGACGGGATTCCCGCGCCGCCGGAAAGGCCGGCCGGTGCTTCGGCAGAAAGCTTTGCGACCTTGTCGCGCAGCTCGAGTACGATTCTCTGAGCAAGCTTCGGCCCGACGCCGGCTGCGCGGGTCAGGGCCTTGAAATCGCCGGCGGAGATCGCAAGGGCAAGCTGTTCCGGGGCCATTTCGGAAAGAATGCTCAGCCCGGCCTTCGGGCCGACGCCGGAAACGTTGGTCAGCGTTTTAAAGCAGTTCAGCTCGGCCTGCGTGGCGAAGCCGAACAGATCCAGCGCATCCTCGCGCACGTTCAGATGTGTGAACAGGGTGGTTTCCCGGCCCAGCGGCGGGAGCGCACGGAGCGTGTTCATCGTGGTCATGCATTTAAAACCGACGCCGCCGCATTCCACAACGGCAAAGCCGGGTTCCGTATGGATCAGGATCCCTTTCAAGCTGTAAAACATGAACCGATCGCCTCTCGTTCTTTCAGATTGTTATCGTGTGCCGCGCTGCGAAAAAGCTCTGCGCAGCGGGGAACCGGCCGCCTGCGCGTGGCAGATGGCAATGGCCAGCGCGTCGGCGGTGTCGTCCGGCTTCGGTACCTGGCGCAGGCAGAGCAGCCGCCGAGTCATCTCCATCACCTGCGGTTTTTCTGCGCGCCCGTATCCGGTAACGGCTGTTTTTACCTGCAGCGGAGTATATTCAAACAGCGGAATATGGTTTTTCTGCGCTGCCAGCAGGATCACTCCGCGCGCTTCGGCAACACCGATGGCTGTTGTCGTGTTGGTGTTGAAATAAAGCTTTTCCACGGCGACCGCATCGGGACGCCATTTTTCCATAACGACCGTCAGGCAGTCGTAAATGCTTTCCAGCCGCCGGGAAAAATCCGTTTCCGCAGCGGTGGAGACCGCGCCGTATTCCAATGGGATATACCGGCTCTGCTCGTGACGGATCACGCCGAACCCAACGATGGCGTAGCCGGGGTCGATGCCCAGAATGATCATTTGTCCGATTCCTCCTGCCGGTCGTTTTCTGTGCCGCCGCCGTGCGGGGGATAACGCCGCACGGCGAAGCTAATTCAGATTATTATAGCATATTATTGGCGCGGGGGCAACGGCTCTGCGGCGGAAAGCAAAAAATCCTTTTCAAAACAGATAAAAATCAAAAATTACTCTTGACAAGCGGCCTG
>JAQXJH010000118.1 GCA_029008595.1 Bacillota bacterium | reverse complement strand
ATTGTTCTGGCGGGGCGGTACGGCGTGCCCGTGCAGTATGACGAAACGGCACAGTCGCCGTTTTTTACCTATCGCAGCGCGGGCAGAGAGCATGTGGTCTGGTTTGAGGATGTGCGCAGTATCCGGGCGAAGCTGCAGATCGTATCGGAAAACGCGCTCCTTGGCGCCGGGTACTGGAATCTGATGCGTCCCTTTGCACAGAACTGGTCGCTGCTGAACGTCACCTTTGTTCCGCAGCGGATCTGAGGGAAAAATAATACAAAAAATAAAAGCGCGGCTGCCGGTTCACGAATGATTTTGTGCATTGACTTGTGCCGCGCTTTTGCTTACAATTTTATTGATACCCCGGAAAAAGCGTTTGTACCGCCGGAAGCCGGACAGGCTGCGCGCGCAAAGGCGGCGGGAAGCGGCATTCTTTGAAAAAAGGCTGCCTTTGAAAATCAACAGAGAACAGGAAAGAAGAACGATGGCAAAAAAAACGACGATGCAGGACCTGACCCGCGGCAATCCGATGAAGCTGATCCTGGGGTTTGCGGTTCCGCTTTTTTTCGGACTGCTGTTTCAGCACTTTTACAACCTGGCCGATACCATGATCGTTGGACAGACCCTCGGCGAAGATGCGCTGGCGGCGGTCGGTGCAACCGGCTCGGTCAATTTTCTGATTGTCGGCTTCTGCACGGGCCTTTGCAACGGATTTGTCATTCCGGTGGCGCAGCAGTTCGGCGCGGGGGATGAAAAGGCGCTGCGCCGGTTTGCGGCAAATGCGGTCTGGCTTTCGGCTGTCTTTGCGGCTGCGGTGACGGTGGCGGTTGCGCTGCTCTGCCGGCCGATCCTGTGCCTGATGCAGACGCCGGAGAATATTTTTGAAGACGCTTACCGCTATATCCTTGCTATTTTTCTCGGGATCCCGGCGGCGATGTTTTACAATCTGCTGGCGGGCTTTATCCGCTCGTTGGGCGACAGCAAAACCCCGGTGCTGATCCTGACGGCGGCGGCGGTGGTCAATATCGGGCTGGATCTGCTGTTTATCCTGCAGTTCGGCTGGGGGGTCGCGGGCGCGGCGTGGGCAACGGTGCTTTCGCAGCTGCTTTCCGGGGTCGCGTGCCTGATTTTTATTCTGATCCGGATGCCGGTGCTGCACCTGAAGCGGCAGGAGCTGAAGCCGGATCACGCGGCCATGCGGCTGCTCTGCGGCATGGGGCTGCCGATGGGCCTGCAGTATTCCATTACGGCGATCGGCAACATCGTGCTGCAGACGTCGGTCAATGCGCTCGGCTCCATGGCGGTGGCGGCGATGGCAACGGCGATAAAGATCAGCCATTTTTTTGCCTGCCCGTTTGACGCGCTCGGCTCCACCATGGCAACCTACGGCGGGCAGAACGTCGGCGCCCGAAAGCTGGACAGGGTGCATCAGGGGCTGCGCAGCGCAGTTTTGCTCGGCGCAGGCTATTCGGCCGTCGCGCTGGCGGTCATTCTGCTGTGCGGGCGGCATCTGCCGCAGCTGTTTGTGGCGGACGCGCAGCCGCAGCTTTATGAGATGGCGTATCAGTTTCTGCTCTGCAATGCGATTTTCTATTTTCCGCTTGCGCTGGTCATTACGATCCGGTTCATGGTGCAGGGGCTGGGGTTCAGCAAGCTGGCGGTGCTGGCAGGCGTATGCGAAATGATCGCGCGCGCCGTTGCGGGCTTTTTGCTGGTGCCGCGGTTCGGCTTTACGGCGGTCGGGTTAGCAAGCCCGCTGGCGTGGCTGGCGGCCGATGTTTTTCTGATCTACGCCTACCGGCGGGTGATGCGTCAGCTCCGGCTGAGCATCGGCGCTGCGGAGGAGTGATCTCCGCCGGAAAATATTGTTCCCCAGGCAGAAAAAATAATTAGAGGGATTCCCTTGAGAAGCGCTGTACAGGTGCGCTATAATAAACGTATTCAGATCCGAAAAATCAGGAAGGGAAGATCGTGATATGGCATTGATGCAGGTGGACTTTTTTTCAAACGTTCTGGGCATGTGTGCGCAGATGGACGTGATCCTGCCGCAGCAGACCAGCGGCCAGATCGGGATGGAGACGAAAGCGGAGGAAACGTTCCCGACGCTTTATCTGCTCCACGGGTTAAGCGATGACCACACGATCTGGCTGCGCAGAACGTCGATCGAACGCTATGTCAGTGACATGAATCTTGCGGTCGTCATGCCGACCACGCATGTCGGTTGGTATACGGATATGGCATACGGCAACCGTTACTGGACGTATCTGACGCAGGAGCTGCCGCAGGTCTGCCGTTCGTTTTTCCGCGGAATGTCCGACAAGCGCGAGGATACCTTTATCGCGGGGCTTTCCATGGGAGGCTACGGCGCATTCAAGGCGGCCCTTGGCGCGCCGGAGACGTTCTGCGCCGGCGCGAGCCTTTCCGGTGCGCTGGATGTTGCCGAACTGGCGGGCGGAGAGGCGCTTCGCGACGCGCATTACTGGCATACGGTGTTCGGCGATGCGGATCAGATCAAGGGAGGCCCGAACGATGTGTTCCATCTTGCGGAGCAGTGCAGCCGCAGCGGGCCGATGCCGCGGCTTTACCAGTGGTGCGGAACGGAGGACGGTCTTTATGCGCAGAACGTGCGCATGCGCGACCACCTGCAGCGCCTGGGGTACGACCTGACGTATGAAGAATCGCCCGGCGATCACCAGTGGTGCTACTGGGATGAAAAGATCCGGTCGGTTCTGGACTGGTGGAAACAGGGGCGGGGCGAATGAACGCCGTCCGCCGCGGAAAGGCTGAAGAATGAAAAAGAAATGGACGGCGCCTGTGCTGGCGGTGCTTGCGGCGCTGCTGCTGGCAGGCTGTTTTATGAATGTGGATCTGGCCGATTCGTTCGACGAAAAAACGGTAATCGAACAGGGCAAGCAGTTTGTGGAGATGATCGACCGCGGCGATTACGGCGGCTGCGCCGAATGGTTCTGCGACAGCCTGAAGGAAGAGGCCACGGCAGACGACCTGCAGAAGCTGGTGGAAGAACGGCTGAAGGAGCGGGGCGCGTTCGTGTCCTTTACGAACGCAGTCGCCTCCGGCACCTCGGAGGACGGCAGGGATTACGCGGTGTGCATCCTTCTCGTGGAATATGAAAACAACGAAAAGGTGCAATATAATGTAACGTTTGACACCGACATGAAGGTCGCCGGGTTTTACTGCAAATAGAACGAACGAAGACCACCCCATGCGGGTGGTCTTTATTTGTACTGAAAACAGGACAGATATTCCGTGCGGCCGCAATATTGCTGCAAAGCGATAAAGGATTTTTTCGGGGAGTGCCGAAAAAAACAGAGGGGCAAACCGGCCGGTAACACGCCGGAAAACGGCATTCCGGTGTCAAACCGGATGAATATTTGCCGAAAATATGCAGGGGTGTCTCAAAAGTAAAAAAGCGCGGTATTGTGCGACAGAAGCAGCGGAGCGGAAAAAACAGGAAGCTAAAATATGGTAAAAACAGAGGAAAAATGAATAAATATTCATATGAATACAAAAGTTACAATCTTGTAACCTTTTACTTTCTGACAAAATAACTAAAAGCGAAACGGGAAATAAAGGAAAATACGCGAGAAAACCGGAGAAAAATGGAAATTATCGCGCGTTTTACGCGGTTCTTTGCGTTTCATAATTGCGTATGAATTGTGCAAATCAACAAAAAGCCGCTTCCCGCGATTCTTGACAGCAAACTGCAAAATGAATATAATGACGTCATCACAAGAATAATATTCATGTCGGGAGCGCTTTCGCAGCGTTTCTCCGAAAAAATCTGTGATGTTAAGGAGTTTGTTATGTTTCATTTTGATCATGCCAAAACGAAGCTGAGAAGTCTTCTTCGCGTGCGCGTTCTGGTTGCGATCCTTCTGTCCGGCGTATGCGCGGCTTCTGTTTTTGCCGTTGCGGCGCGCACGCGGCTGGTCACGGTGGTGGACGGCGAAAACACCGTCACCATGATGACGATGCAGACGGACAATGACCAGATCCTGAAACAGGCCGGCGTAGAGCTGGAAAAGAACGACCGCGTTCTTGAGACGGCGGCCGAGGGCAATGTTCTGACGCTGGAGGTCGACCGCGCCATTGAGGTGAGCGTGGCAGCCGACGGAGAAACGAAAAACGTTGTGCTTTACGAGGGCTGCGTGGCGGATGCGCTGGCCGCTGCCGGCGTTACGGCCGGGGCCGAGGATATCTGCAGCCTTTCTCTGGGGCTGAAGCTGGCCGACGGAATGTCGATCACGCTGGACCGCGTGGAATACCGCGAGATCACCGAGACAGAAGAGATCCCCTATGAGGAAGAGCGCCGGGATGACAAAACGCTTCTGAAAGGCAAAACAAAAATCTATCAGTACGGGATCCCCGGCGAACGCACGATCGTGACGCGTGAAAAGCTGGTCAACGGCGAGGTGGTCTCCACCGAAGTGATCAGCGA
>JAQXJH010000117.1 GCA_029008595.1 Bacillota bacterium | reverse complement strand
CCAAGCACAAAGGGAGAAACGATATTTTCACTCTGAAAGATATTGTCCCGAAGCATTATTGCCGTGCAGATCTTTTTCTTTACCCGCACATAGCTAACCGAAGTATATATTAAAAGTGCAGTAATACCCACAACCCACAACCCTGCTAAGTAAGGCATAATGAATTGAAAGATATTAAGGTCTTTTTCCGGTTGAAGCGTTATCGTTGCTTCACCGATAATGGGGTTAATCACATTATTAATAATCGGTACGCCTGAATCTATTGCAGGTGGATTTAATGCAACTTCAGGATTTATCGTTTGTGAACTTGGGATCAAACTTAATGCACTCTCAACAGAGATAGGACAAATTAGTCTGATCGCCACAATTCCCCATAGAAGCACAGCAATCCATTTTGGCGCTTTCTTGAGCAATAACCTCAGAAGCAATACTGCAAGCACGATCCAACTTGCCGATATGCTCATATTCACAATGTTTAAGAAGAATTCGGTCATTCTGATTCTCCTTTCCTGAAGCGGTCTATCATTTTTTGAACCGCATCAATCTCTGCATCAGAAATCTTTTGGTGTTTTGTGAACGCCGCAATAAACGCAGGCAGAGAGCCTTCAAATGTTTTCTCCACCAGTTCGTCCAGCTCGGCTGCCTGCACCTCCTCTTTGGAAACGAGCGAGGTGACGGTGGCGTGTTCGTTTTTTAAAACGCCGCGGTCCGAAAGCCGGCGGATCACCGTATAGGTCGTGGTGCGCGACCATCCGAGCTTTTCCTTGCAGAGCGCAGCAAGCCTTGCGCTGCCGACCGGTTCGTTTTCCCAGAGGATCAGGCAGAAGCGGTATTCGCTTTCAAAAATTTTCGGTGCAGACAAACGGGTCCCTCCTGAATGCAGAAAAATATTTTGTCTAATGCATTAGACTTCATTGCAGATTCAGTCTAACACGTTAGACTGAATCTGTCAAGCAAAACCTTTTCCGCATGAAATGCGCCCTCCGGCACAAGATAAAATTGACAATCGGCAGCAGGTGATTTAGAATAAAAATAATTTGCGGCCGCAGAACGGGAAAAGCGGAATGCGCGGAAGCGGAAAGGGTCTGATGGAATGGGAAAAATTCGATTTATTTTTGCGCTGCTGGCGGGCAAGCTTGCCGAATGGATGCTGCGTGTTCTGACCGGCAGAGGCAGCAACACGCCGGGCGTGATCATGCTCAAGATCTGTCCGGATGCGCTGGCCCGGTTTCAGATGCCTCCCACGGTCATTTGTGTAACGGGCACCAACGGCAAGACCAGCACTTCCAATCTGGTGACGAATATTCTGCGTTCTGCGGGAAAAACGGTCGTCAATAATTCCAAAGGCTCCAATATGGCGCCCGGCCTTGTAACGGCGCTGGCGGCGAACTGTACGCTCGGCGGCCGGGTACGGGCAGACGCTGCCGTGCTGGAGGTGGACGAGCGTTCCTCGCCATATCTTTACTGCCATTTTACTCCCGACTACCTGCTGTGCACCAATCTGTTCCGGGATTCTATCAAGCGTAACGGCCACAGCGAATTTATTTTTGATAAGATCAGCGGCGCGCTTCCGGCGGAAACAACGCTGCTTCTTAACGGAAACGACATGATCTCCGGTCTGCTCGGCGACGGAAAAAACAAGCAGGTCTTCTATTCGGTGGAGCGCACCTCCCGCAGCACGGAGACCTGCCCGAATACCGTCTGCGATATTACGGCCTGTCCGCGTTGCCATCACCGGCTGCAGTACCGCTTTTTCCACTATCACCATATCGGCGAGGCGTATTGCCCTTCCTGCGGGTTTGAAATGCCGCAGAGCCGCTACTTTGCTTCCGACGTGGATTTTGAGGCAGGCACGTTTCTGTTCCACGACGGCGGCGAAACCGTCACCCTGCCGTTTGCGGCGGGCAATCTGTTCAACGTTTTCAACACGACGGCGGCTGCGGCGGTCTGCCGGATGGCTGGCGTGCCGATGGAGCAGGTCGCCCGCGGTGTGGAGGATCTTTCTGCCAGAACCGGACGCTTCGAGGATACCAGAGCGGGCAGCCTTTCGGTGGTAACGATGCTCTTCAAAAATCAGAACCCGATTTCCGGTTCCCAGAGCCTTGCTTATCTGGATCACATTCCGGGGCATAAGGACGTTGTGCTGATCGTGACGGATTCCAAAGATAAAGTTCACGGGCATGAGGATATCTCGTGGCTGTACGATACCGATTTTTCGTCCCTGACCTCGCCGGAGGTCGGGAACATCCTGATCGGCGGAACGCGCTGCAGCGACCTTGCGCTGCGGCTGGTTCTGGGCGGTGTGGATCAAACAAAGCTGCTGCTGTACCCGGATTACGAAGAGCTTGCGCGCGAGCTGCCCGAACGGGTTGCTGCCGAAGGGACTGCGGCGATCTTTTTTGAGCTTTACGCCATGCCGATCGCAAACCGGCTGAAGAATATTCTGGTTTCTCATTTTTCCGGGAAGGAAGGCGGCGCACAATGAGCAAGGTGGTCATCGAAGTATTGTATCCGGAATTCAACAATCTGTACGGCGACCGCGGCAATCTGCTGTATCTGCGCAGAAAGCTGGAACTGGCGGGCGCAGAGGTGGAGCTGCTGGAAACCTCCTTGTCTGATACACCGGCTTTTGCTTCCCGCGGCGATGTCGGTTTCCTGTATCTCGGTCCCTGCACGGAGCGCCAGCAGGAGCTGGAGCTGGAAGCGCTGCGCCCGTACCGTGAAGCGCTGCTGGAACGCATGGGCAGCGATGCGGTCACGCTCGCCACCGGGAATGCATTCGAACTGTTCGGCGAAAAGATCCTCCGTGCCGATCCGCAGAAGTCCGAGATCAGGGCGCTGGGCTTCTGGAACACTTATGCCGAACGGTTTTCGCGCCTGCGCTATAATGAACTGTGTGTCGGCGAATGCGGCGGGATCCGGGTAACGGGTTTTAAAAATCAGCTCAGCCACAGCTACGGGGAAACTCCGGCGCCGTTTCTGACCATGCACACCGGAACGGGGCTGAACCCGCAAAGCAGGCTGGAGGGCGCGCATTCCGGCAATTTTTACGCAACGTATCTGCTCGGGCCGCTGCTCGCACTGAACCCGCCGTTTGCCGCCCGGCTGCTCGCGTCGCTTTGCCCCGGTGCGGAGGAGGTCGTTCTTCCGTTCGAGCAGGAGGCATACGAAAAGCGTCTGGCGGAGCTTTCCGACCCGGCGGTCAATCATTCGAAGCATCATTCCTGAAGCGGCGGAAGAAAAGTTCACAATTTCCGGGTTGTCTTCTTCGTCCGTTTTATGGTATACTGAATCAGTTTATGTTGGATCGTCCGGTTTCTTCCGGATCGGAGTCCGACGGCCGGTGTGCAGGCAGAGCCGCGCCGGAATGGAAAGGATGGTTATCCATGCGTCATCGAAAGCAGAGGCGGATCGTTTTGCTGCTGCTTGCAGTTTTTCTTTTTTCTGCTCCTGCGGCGTTTGCTGCGGAAACAGGGTCCCTGCCGGGCGATCCATCTTCCTCTTCCGAAGCTTCCCTGGCGGATTCGTCCGAAACGGAGGCTTCGTCGGAAACGGCGTCCGTTGAATCGGAAGCTCCTTCCTCCGATGCTTCTTCCGAACCGTCTTCCTCAGAGGAAGAACCGTCTTCGCAGGAGGAAGCCTCGTCCGCAGAGGAACTGCCGGCGCTGAAAAGCTTTGCGGTCTTCGACGGCGCCGGCGGCGATGATCTCACAGCCTGCTTTGTGCTCAACGGTCATCAGATCACCGGAACGGTGCCGAACCATGTAACTTCCGTTTCGGTTCAGCCGGAGGTCAATTTCGGCTCCTATGTGGTGGAGTACCGCCCGCAGGCCCTTTCCGAAGGCGAAAATCCCAATTATGCAACGATCATCGTTTCAGACGGCACACAGAATGTGTATTATTACATCAGCGTAACAAGGGAGGCATCTGGCGAAAGTTCCGCTTCTTCTCTTGTTCCGGTGCAGTCGGTGGTGGATTGGAATAACGACGGCGTTTCCGACGCTTCCACGCCCTCCGAACTCGATTCCTGGCAGCCGGCGGATGATTCCTCCGAAGAAGCGTCGTCTGAGGAGGAGGTTTCCAGTCAGGCCTCCAGTGCGGCGATGATTGAGGGGAGCAGGGAAGGCGGAGGATGGATGCTGCCCACGGCGGTGATCCTGATCCTGCTGGGTGTGCTCTGCATCGCCTTTGTGGTCTGCGACATTCTTTACACCAGAGGAATTCTGAAAAAATGGATCATTCCGCGCAGAAGTGACAGCAGCGGCGAGGATCATGCCGCGCAGCAGACCGGACCGGAAACGGCGGATGATCCGGCGCAGCAGCCTGCGGAGCCGACGGATTCGGAGAACTGGGATGAGTTTTTCCGCGACAAATAAAGCGGCGAATACCGGTGATAATAAAGAGGATCCTCTGCTTTACAGAAGTTGACCGGTTCGGGAAAGGAATGTTGCTGGAATGAAACGGATCATAGCGGCTGCGGTCGTGCTGCTTCTGTGCCTTACCGCGGTATCGTGCCGGAACAGGGCGGGAGCGGAGTCAACGGTCTCCGACCCCTCCTGGAGCAAAATATCAGAAGAAAAGCGGCTGGTCGTGGGCGTGTATTCCGATCGTGCGCCGCTGGCTTCACCGGCGGCAGAAAACGGCTTTGAAGGCTTTGATATCGATTTGCTGACACAGCTCGCGGCCCGGCTGAACGTAACGGCCAGCTTTGTGGCGATCGACGGCAGAAGCGCCGAGGAAGCGCTCACTTCCGGAGAGGTCGACTGTGTATGCTCCGGTTTTGCTTATTCGACGGAACACGACGAGGCGCTGTCGCTTTCCGATGTTTATCTGACCGCCCGCCAGATCTTTGCAGTCAGAACAGAAAGTGAAGTTGAAAATCTTGCCGATCTTGCCGGGAAAACGCTTGGGATCGTTTCCGGCAGTACGGCGGATCTTGCGCTGCAGCAGTCTGAAACCTTCCGCGCTGCGCTGGCAGAAGTAAAGGCCTATCCTTCGGAACAGGACGTGATGCATGCGCTGCTCGGCGGCGAGATCGACGCTGCGGCCGTTAACGAGCTGTTGGTCCGGAATTATATCGTCTCCGGCTTTGATCTGCGGACGCTGCTCGGCAGCGACAATACACCGGATTCCCTCGGCTCCGAAGATTATGTCCTCGCATTTCGCCGCGGGAGCGACAGCCTGCTCAAAAAAGTGCAGGAAGCTTTTTCCACGATGATGCGCGACGGCGTGCTGGACGAGCTTGCGGAAAAATGGTTCAGCAACTATCTCTCTTCGGAAGAACAGAAGGCGGCGGATGAAATTGCGGAGCAGACGGCTTCTGCGGCAGATGCCGAAAGTGAGGAGCTGACCGGCGGAGATATGACCGGTGAAGATCCGTCCGGCAGCGCTGCGTCGGGAGCAGATGTCGGCAGCAGCACGGATTAATTCAAACAAATCGGATAGTCCTAACAAGACGTTTCAAAGATAATTGGTACTTACTGATTTGTTTTTATGGCGAGCTTGAACGCTCTTCGACATCTGATATAAAACGGTTATTATGTGTTTTGATTTCTCCTTTAGTATTGAGCATTATTTTAAATTAGATGTTTTCTAACTCTTTATCGTTGTTATTTAAGTCGGTCAAGAGGTGCCATATGCGAAAATGTATTTTTAAAATTATAGAACCATTCGAGAACGGTGGCAAGTTAAGCAAAATTTATGATTTCATTATGATGGGGACGATAATTGCCAGTATTGTCCCCCTTGCTTTTAAAACATCAAATACATTTTTTGTGTGGATTGAGTACATCAGCGTTTCAATTTTTATCCTTGATTATTTTTTGCGCTTTATTACTGCGGATTTGAAATTGAAAAAATCTATCGTTTCATTTTTTATCTATCCAATTACACCTATGGCAATCATCGATTTGTTGTCTATTCTACCGTCATTAACAGTGTTAAATAATGGATTTAAATTACTTAAGTTATTTAGGCTGTTGCGCACGCTTAAAGTATTGCGAACCTTTAAGTTTTTAAGATACCCCAAAAGCTTTGAGATAATTGCTAACGTATTTAAAAAGCAACGAAAGATTTTAAGTGCAGTCGGCTCATTGGCAGTTGCTTATATTTTGATTTCTGCACTGGTTATTTACAATGTGGAACCTGATTCGTTCAATACTTTTTTTGATGCAATCTATTGGGCGACTGTATCTCTTACGACAGTAGGATATGGGGATATATATCCGGTAACTGTTATTGGTAGGCTGGTAACAATGTTATCATCTGTTTTGGGCATTGCAATTATTGCGTTACCTGCCGGTGTAATTACAGGAGGATATATGTCTGAAATCAGTAATGATGATAATAAGGGCGCTGGATTATAATTTGCTTGGTCAATATGACTATTCAACTTCATGATTCCAGTACGTAGATTGATTTGAATAATGTGCTTGACACGGAGCGTGTTCCGTGTTAGAATAACCTTCGGAAAACAAAGCAGAACGGTTTGTTCTCACCTTGCGACGGCGTTCCGTCCGGGTCAATACGATGGGTTCACGGGTCAACCGTAACATTGCATTGCGCGCGGGCAGAATAAATCGTTTTCTGTCCGCGTTTTATTTATCCGTTTGTTTCAATCGTGTTTGGAGGTGCTTAACCATTAGCAGCAAGGAACTGCAGATCAACGAAGAAATTCGCGACAAAGAAGTCCGCGTGATCGGCGTGGACGGAACTCAGCTGGGCGTAATGCCGCCGTCGCGGGCGCTGGAGCTTGCCTATCAGGCCGACCTTGATCTTGTCAAGATCGCCCCGCAGGCAGTGCCGCCGGTATGCCGGGTGATGGATTACGGCAAATACCGTTTTGAGCAGGCAAAGCGGGAAAAAGAAGCCAGAAAAAATCAGCATATTGTGGATATCAAAGAGGTTCGCCTTTCTTTGAATATCGACACCAATGACTTTAACACCAAGCGCACGCATGCCGTCCGCTTCCTGAACGGAGGCGACAAGGTAAAGGTTTCGATCCGTTTCCGCGGAAGAGAAATGGGTCATCCGGAGCTTGGTCTTGAGATCATGCGCCGCTTTGCGGAAGCGTGTGCCGATACTGCAGTTGTTGAAAAACCGGCCAAGCTGGAAGGCCGCAGTATGCTCATGTTCCTTGCACCCAAACCGAACAAGTAAATCTAAAGTCAAAGGAGGAGCATTTACATGCCCAAAATCAAGACACATTCCGGCGCAAAAAAACGTTTTAACCTGACCAAAACCGGTAAGGTTATCCGTGCGCACGCGAATAAGAGCCATATCCTGACCAAGAAGAACACCAAGCGCAAAAGAGGCCTGCGCCAGACCACAATCGCCGATGTGACCAACGTCGCAAAGGTCAAAAAGATGATCCCGTACAAATAAGCGCGGTCGTCCTGTTTTTTTGAAATCGATATAATCGGAGGTAAATAACATGGCTCGTATAAAGGGTGCGCTGATGACGCGCAAAAGAAGAAAGAAGACCCTGAAGCTTGCAAAGGGCTACTGGGGTTCCAAGAGCAAGCATTTTAAAATGGCAAAAGAAGCCGTCATGAAATCCGGCAATTATGCCTATATTGGCCGCAAGCAGAGAAAGCGCGATTTCCGCCGCCTGTGGATCACCCGTATTTCCGCCGGCTGCCGCGCCAACGGCATGAGCTATTCCGCATTTATGAACGGTCTGAAGAAGGCCGGCGTGGAGCTGAACCGCAAAATGCTTTCCGAGCTGGCCATCGCCGATCCGGCCGGCTTTGCCTCTTTGGTCGAGCAGTCCAAAGCTGCTCTGGCCAAATAATCATGTTTTTGCAGCGCTCGGGCGAAACCAGCCCGGGCGTGTTTTATTTTTTACCGTAACAGAGACGGGAGGACGCTTTGATGCAAAGAATTACTTCGCGGGAAAACCCGATGATCAAAAACGTTTCCGCGCTGATGCTTTCTTCCCGGGAACGGCGGACTCAGCGGCTGTTTGTGGCGGAAGGCGAGCGGCTCTGCGGCGATGCGGCTAAAAGTGGAGCCGAGATCGTGCATGCATTTTTTACGGATTCCGCCTGCAAAAAGTATCCGCAGGTCTGCGAACTGATCCGGCAAAAAGCGCAGAACAGTCTGCTGATTTCGGAAGAACTGGCGCAGAAGATTGCGGATACCAAAACGCCGCAGGGGATCTTCTGTGTTTGCAGAATGCTTGACAAAACGGCCGATTTGGTTCATATTAATAAGAATAACCGTTTTGTTGTGCTGGAAAACCTGCAGGATCCTTCCAACATGGGCGCCGTGTTTCGTTCGGCAGAAGCCTTCGGGCTTGACGGCGTGATCCTGGCCGGGGCCTGCTGCGATGTTTACGCGCCGAAGGCTGTGCGGGCCGGGATGGGCGCCGTGTTCCGTATGCCGCTGTTTCTGATGCCGTCCGGCGCCGAAGCGGCAAAGCTGCTCAACCGGAACGGGATCCGGACTGCCGCGGCCGTTGTCGGGCGAACGGCTCTGCCGCCTGCCCATGCGCGGCTCGGAGCGGGCTGCGCTGTTTTTATCGGGAACGAGGGCAATGGCCTCAGCCAGGAATGCATTCAGGAATGCCAGACGCTGGTCACGATCCCGATGACGGGCAGGGCGGAATCCCTGAATGCCGCGGTGGCTGCCGGGATCCTGATCTGGGAAATGATCCGGGAATAATCACGAGGAAAGGAGAGTTGCCGTGTGGCAGATTCCCAATATGCCGTGTGGCTTCAATGCGCTCTGGGGGAAGGCGGTACCCTTCCGGCGCAGATTCTGCGGCAATTTTCCTCTTTTCGCGATTTTTATGAAGCAGGGCTGCAGGAGTGGAAGCTCAGCGGACTGTTTCACCAGAAGCAGCTTGATAAATTGCAGCAGACACCGCTGAACGCTGCCGGAAAGATCCTTTCCAGATGTGAAAGTCTGGGGCAGACGGTTCTTTCCTTGGAGGATCCGGCCTACCCGGAACGCCTGCGGCAGATCGCAGATCCTCCGGCGGTGCTGTATCTGGCCGGGCATCTTCCGGACATTGACCGGCGGATCTGTATCGCGGTGGTCGGCACGCGCGATGCAACGCCGACCGGGATCCGGATCGCCATGGAATTCTGCAGCAGGATGGCAAAGCAGGGCGTGGTGATCGTCAGCGGCGGCGCGCTCGGGATGGATACCGCGGCGCACAAAGGCGCGCTGATGGTGGGCGGCTGTACCGTCGCCGTGCTGGGATGCGGCCTGAACACACGTTATCTGGCGGAAAACCGTTCCATGCGGCAGCAGATCCAGATCGGCGGCGCGCTGGTGAGCGAATATCCGCCCGATTCTCCGGCGCTCGGCTATCATTTTCCGCAAAGAAACAGAATTATCTCCGGTCTTTCGCTCGGCACCCTCGTGGTGGAAGCCGGTGAAAAAAGCGGCTCCCTGATCACAGCGCGTCAGGCGCTGGAACAGGGGCGGGACGTATTTGCGGTGCCGGGAAGCCTGATGAGCTACCGTTCGGGCGGTTCCAACCGTCTTCTGCGCGACGGAGCCAAGCCGGTGCTGGAGGTTTCCGATATTCTGGAGGAATATCGTGATTTTGCGCCCGGTCAGCCGCCGGCGCAGAGCAGTCTGTTTGCTCCGGCGGACCGCGCGGAACGGCAAAAGCCCGGGCCGCAGCAGCCGGTCGGAACGGCAGACCTGCCGGATGGCCTTTCTCCGGCGGCGCAGGCGCTGTTCGGCGTACTCAGCTCTCAGCCGGTTCCGGTGGATGAGCTTGCCGCCGCGGCGAAGATTTCCGCGCGGGAGGCGCTCGGCGCCGTGACCGAGCTGGAAATGGAGGGCCTGATCGAAGCGCTGCCCGGCAAACAGTATCGGAGGGCAAATGAATTTTGAAGATCCGGCGGTTTTTTCCGAAAAACCGCGTTACAATAGAATCCGGCAGAGATGCCGGTTTTACGGAAAGGAAGCTGAACATGTCAAATCTGGTCATTGTGGAATCCCCCGCAAAAGCAAAGACCATCAAAAAATATCTCGGCAGCGGATACGAGGTCGTCGCCTCCATGGGGCATGTACGCGATCTGCCGGAAAAGCGGCTCAGCGTCGATATCAAAAAGGATTTCAAACCGAAATATGAAGTGATCAAGGGTAAGGAAAAGCTGGTCAGCGAACTGGAATCGCTGGCGAAAAAAAGCGATAAGATCTATCTTGCGACCGACCCCGATCGCGAAGGGGAAGCAATTTCGTGGCATCTTGCCTACCTGCTCGGTCTCAGCCTGGAGGAAGATAACCGCGTTACCTTCAATGAGATCACCAAAACAGGCGTCAGCAGCGGGATGGCCGCTCCGCGCAGGATCGACATCGACCTTGTGAACGCGCAGCAGGCCCGCCGCGTGCTCGACCGGCTGGTCGGCTACAAGCTCAGTCCGTTCCTTTCCCAGAAGATCCGCCGCGGGCTTTCCGCAGGACGCGTGCAGTCGGTCGCCGTGCGGCTGATCGTGGACCGCGAGGAGGAGATCCGTGCGTTTGTTCCGGAGGAATACTGGACGATTGATGCCAAGCTGATCCCGAAAGGCGGGAAAAAGGCGTTTTCGGCCTCTTTTTACGGTACTGCCGCGGGCGAAAAAATGAAGATCGCAAACCAGGAAGAAGCCGACCGCATCCTTGCCGCGCTGAAGGGCGCGGAGTATCAGATCACTGCGCTGAAGAAGGGGACGCGCCGCCGTTCGCCTGCGCCGCCGTTCATTACCTCCACTCTGCAGCAGGAGGCATCCCGGCGGCTGTGCTTTCAATCAAAGCGCACCATGAAAATTGCACAGGAGCTTTACGAAGGCGTCGAGATCACCGGAATGGGCGCGATCGGTCTGATCACTTATATGCGTACCGATTCGCTCCGTCTTTCGGAGGATGCGCTTGCCGACGCGGCAGCATATATCCGTGAGACCTACGGCGACCGCTATGTTCCGGAGGAGCCGCGCCGCTACAAAACCCGCAAGGGAGCGCAGGACGGCCACGAGGCGATCCGCCCCACCGTGACGACCCTTACGCCGGAACGCGTGAGGCCGAATCTGACCAATGACCAGTACAAGCTTTATAAGCTCATCTGGGAACGTTTTGTGGCCTGCCAGATGGCGAATTGCCTGCAGGCGACAACACAGGCCGATATTACCGCCGGCGATTACCTGTTCAAGGCGTCGGGCTACAGCGTTACCTTTGACGGCTTTACCGCCCTTTACGAAGAGGCAAAGGACGAGGAGGAAAAAGCGGAGGCTGCGCTGCCGCCGCTGGAAAAAGGAATGGCGCTGCGCTGCAGGGAGCTGCTGAGCAACCAGCATTTTACCCAGCCGCCCGCCCGTTTCAGCGAAGCAACGCTGATCAAGGCGCTTGAAGAAAACGGGATCGGCCGCCCGTCCACCTATGCCGCGACCATCTCGACCATCACCTCGCGCGATTATGTGGAACGCGAAGCCAAGCAGCTCAAACCGACCGAGCTGGGCGAGGTGACCACCAAACTGATGAAGGAAAAATTCCCGAAGATCGTAAACGTCAGATTCACCGCGCAGATGGAAAGCGAGCTGGACGCGGTGGAATCGGGCAAGAGCGAATGGGTGGAAACGGTTCGTTCCTTCTATGAGGATTTTGACAAAACGCTGAAGAACGCCAAGGAGAGCATGGAAGGCGTCAAAATCAAGCTCAAGGAAGAAGAAACGGATTTTATCTGTGAAAAATGCGGCCGCCGCATGGTCATCAAAACAGGGCGGTTCGGAAAATTCATCGCATGCCCGGGGTATCCCGAATGCAAAAATATCAAAAAGATCGTGGTAGAGACCGGCGCCGTCTGCCCCAAATGCGGCGGCAAGGTGATCGAAAAGAAATCCAGGCGAGGAAGGCTGTTTTACGGCTGCTCCAATTATCCGAACTGCGATTTTGTTTCCTGGGATGAGCCGCTGAACGAAAAATGTCCGTCCTGCGGAGAAATCCTTTACCGCAAAAAGGGCAAAACACCGAAGATCTACTGCGCAAAAGAGGGCTGCGGCTATCAGCGTGTGGAAGAGAAAAAAGAGGAAGGCGAGCAATGAGCGGCGCGGTGCAGGTAATCGGCGCGGGAATGGCCGGCTGCGAAGCTGCCTGGCAGCTTGCGCAGAACGGGATCCCCGTTGTCCTTTGGGAAATGAAACCGCAGCGTTTTTCCCCGGCTCACCGCAGCGAAGGCTTTGCAGAGCTGGTCTGCTCCAATTCGCTCAAGGCAGAACGGACAGAAAGCGCTGCTGGTCTGCTCAAGGCAGAAATGGAGCTGCTCGGTTCGCTGCTGGTGCCGTGTGCAAAGCAATGCCGTGTTCCCGCGGGCGGCGCACTTGCCGTTGACCGGGAACGTTTTTCCGAAACGGTCACGGAAAAGATCCTGGCACATCCGCTGATTACAGTCCGCCGGGAGGAGGTCACTGCTCTTCCGCAGGACGGCTTTTCCGTGGTCGCCACAGGTCCGCTGACCGACGGCGCACTGGCGGAAGAGATCCATCTGCTCTGCGGCGGCAGGCTCAGCTTTTTTGACGCCGCCGCTCCGATCGTCACGGCGGAAAGCGTCGATTTCGGCGCGGCGTTCTATGCCTCGCGCTATGAACGCGGCGGCGAAGAGGACTACCTGAACTGCCCGATGGATCGGGAACAGTATGAGGCCTTTTATGCGGCGCTGGTCGCGGCGGAATGTGCTCCGCTGCACGATTTTGACGGAAAGCCGAATGTGTATGAAGGCTGCATGCCGATCGAGATCATGGCAAAGCGCGGCGCGGATACGATCCGTTTCGGCCCGCTCAAGCCCGTCGGCCTGCGCGACCCGCGCACAGGGCACCGGCCCTGGGCAAACGTTCAGCTCCGCAGGGAGGATCGCGACGGCAGGCTTTTCAATCTGGTCGGTTTTCAGACCAACCTGAAATTCGGCGAGCAAAAGCGCGTTTTCGGCATGATCCCCGCGCTGAGGAATGCAGAGTTTGTCCGTTACGGTGTGATGCACCGCAATTCGTTCCTGAATTCTCCGCAGCTGCTTTCGGGCGGATTCCGCCTGAAAAAGCGGCCGGAGCTTTGGTTTGCAGGGCAGATGACCGGTGTGGAAGGCTATATGGAATCGGCTGCAAGCGGGCTGCTGGCCGGGCTGAACTGCGCGCGGGCGCTCGGCGGAAAGGAAGAATTCGTTCCCCCGCCGGATACCATGCTCGGCGCGCTTTGCCGCCACGTCAGCGAATCCGCTTCGGCGGATTTTCAGCCGATGGGCGCCAATTTCGGAATTCTGCCGCCGCTGCAGGAACCGATCCGCGACAAAAAAGAACGTTACGGTGCGTTGGCCCGCAGAGCGCTTGAAAGCCTGCAGGCTGCGATGCCGGAAAAATAAGCAGACGAATATTTCAGAAAGGCAGGAGTTTCTCATGAGAATTATTGTTGATGCATTTGGCGGTGACAACGCGCCGGTTGAGATCCTGAAGGGATGCGCGCTGGCGCTGGAGGAGTTTTCCGATCTTTCTATCCTGCTGACCGGCAGCGAGGAGATCATCCGCAAAGTCTGTGCCGAACAGAATATTTCTCTGGACCGCATGGAGATCGTCGATGCACCGCAGGTCATCACAATGGAAGAGCACGCGGGAGAGATCATGCGCAGCAAAAAGGACTGCTCCATGGCGCAGGGACTTCGCCGTCTGGCGGCAGGAGAAGGCGATGCGTTTGTAACGGCCGGCAGCACCGGCGCGCTGGTGGTTGGCGCAACGCTGATCGTCAAGCGCATCAAGGGGATCAAGCGTGCGGCGCTGGCTCCGGTCATGCCGAATGACAAGGGCTTTTTCATGCTGATCGACTGCGGCGCAAATGTGGAATGCAAACCGGAGAATCTGCAGCAGTTCGGCATGATGGGCTCTATTTACATGGAAAAGGTCATGGGAGTGAAAAATCCGCGCGTCGGGCTGGTCAATGTAGGAACCGAGGAGACCAAGGGCGGAGATCTGCAGCTGCAGACGTTCGAACTTCTGAAAAATCATACGCCGGTCAATTTTGTGGGCAATGTGGAAGCGCGGGAGATCCCGAAGGACGGCGCAGACGTGGTGGTGACCGACGGCTTTACCGGAAACGTCATCCTGAAGCTGTATGAAGGCGTTGCCATGACGATGCTGCGCAATATCAAGCGCATTTTCCTCACAAACCTGAAAACAAAGCTGGCTGCCGCCATGGTCAAAAGCAATCTGGCCGGCTTTAAAAAGAAGATGGATTACAACGAATACGGCGGTGCACCGCTGATGGGGATTTCAAAGCCGGTGTTCAAATCGCACGGCAGCTCTGACGCAAATACCTTCCGCAATGCGCTGCGCAACACCTACCGCTTTGTCAAGGGCGATGTGGTCGGGGAGATCTCCGCTGCGCTGGCGCAGATGAAAACGGAAGACGGCGAAGAATAACACCGGGAAAAGGTATTGGAAATGAAAGAATTGCAGAAAAGGCTTGGCTATACCTTTAAAGATGAAAAACTGCTGCAGACTGCGCTGACGCATTCCTCTTATGCCAACGAAGCAAAAGGGCGCGGCGTCTGCAATGAGCGGCTGGAATTTTTGGGAGATTCCGTGCTGGGCATGGTAACGGCAGAATATCTTTACTCCCATTGTCCGCAGGTGGCGGAAGGCGGGCTGACCAAGCAGCGCGCGGCGCTCGTCTGCGAAAAGGCGCTTGCCGGTTATGCGCGGGAACTGGGGTTGGGAAGCTGCCTGCGCCTTGGCCACGGAGAAAAACGCACCGGCGGCGACAAACGCCCGTCCATCCTTTCCGATGCGTTTGAATCGGTTCTGGCGGCGGTCTATCTGGACGGCGGCATGGAGCCTGCAAAAGCGCTGGTGCTCCGGTTTGTCGTCAAGGAGCTGGAAGCGCAGAAATCGGCGCCCGGCTTTCACGATTATAAAACCGCGCTGCAGGAGGTTATCCAGCAAAACCCGGAGGAGCAGCTGGAATATCTTCTGGTGGAGGAATCCGGCCCCGATCACGATAAGCATTTTGTCATCGAGGTGCGCCTGAACAGCAACCCGATCGGCCGCGGCGGCGGACGAAGCAAAAAGGAAGCCGAACAGCAGGCTGCGCGCGAAGCACTGCGGCTTATGGGCTATTGATTTTTCGGACTATGACTATTATATCATCGAGGTGAAACCGTGCTCATCAAATCACTGGAGCTGCAGGGCTTCAAGTCGTTTCCGGACAAAACCGTTCTTTCCTTTGACCGGGGGATCACCGCCGTCGTCGGGCCGAACGGCAGTGGAAAAAGCAATATCAGCGATGCCGTCCGCTGGGTGCTTGGTGAACAGTCCACCAAGTCCCTGCGCGGAGCAAAGATGGAGGACGTCATTTTCAACGGTACCTCCGGGCGCCGTCCGCAAGGCTATGCCGAGGTCTCGCTCAGCATTGACAATGCGGACCGCCGGCTGCCCTACGACGGCGACGAGGTGCGGATCACGCGCCGCTATTACCGTTCCGGCGAAAGCGATTATCTGATCAACGGCGCTTCGGTGCGCCTTCGCGATATCAATGAAATGTTTATGGATACCGGCCTTGGGCGCGACGGATATTCGATCATCAGCCAGGGGAAAATTGCCGATATCGTTTCCACGCGCTCGGAGGACCGGCGGGAGGTATTTGAGGAAGCCGCCGGAATTTCAAGGTTCCGCTACCGCAAAAACGAAGCGGAACGCCGGCTGCAGCAGGCGCAGGATAACCTGCTGCGCCTGCGGGATATCCTGCAGGAACTGGAAAGCCGTGTCGGCCCGCTTGGCGTTCAGGCGGAAAAGGCAAAGCGCTTTCTGGAACTGGCGGAAGAAAAGAAGCGGCTGGAAATCGGGCTTTGGCTGCAGAGCATGAAGCGCCTTTCCGACGTTCTGCGCGCGCAGGAGGAAAAGCTTGCCGTGGTGCAGAAGCAGCATGCCGGCGCGCAGGAGGCTCTGGCGCAGATCGAAGCTGCGATCGAAGCGGCCGCAGCGGAAACCAGCGCGCTTCTGGCGCAGATCGACGAGGTTCGCCGCGCCGCCGCACAGAACGAACAGGAGGCGGCTGCCCGCGAAGGCGAAGCTGCCGTTCTCCGCAACGATATTGTTCATCACAGAGAGAATATCCGCCGTATTGAAGACGAACTGAGCCGGTCTGCCGTCAGCGGACAAGAGCTGGAGAATGCGCTGGCCGAACGGCTGGAGCAGGCCAAAAACCGGCAGGAAGAGGCAGCAAAGCAGCAGGAGGCCCTTGCCGATGCCGAAGCGCAGGAAGCAGACGCCGCTGCGGAGCTGGAATCGGCTGCGCAGCAGGAGCATGCCGTCCGCGAAGAGCTTTCTCTGTTCGATGCCGCGCTTTCCGACGCCAAAACGGCGGGAGCTACGGCGGAAACGACTATCGGCGAGGTGCAAAACCGCCTGCAGACCGCCCGCGATGGGCAGGAATCGGCCGGCCGGAGGCTGGAACAGCTGCAGAACGAGGCCGCCGCCGCGGCGCAGAAGGCAAAGGAATGCGAACAGGCGATCGAGTCTCAGAAGAATACGGTCAGCGGATATGAGCTGCGTCTCGGTTCGCAGAAGCGCCGTGCCGAGGAGCGCCGTTCACAGGCGGATCAGCTTGCGCTGGACGCGGGTGCCGAACAGCGGCGCGTCAAGCTGCTGGAGGAGCTGGAAAAGAATTTCGAAGGTTTTGCCCACAGCGTCAAGATCGTCATGCAGGAAGCGGAGCGCGGCGCGCTTTCCGGGATCCACGGGCCGGTTTCCAGGATCCTGCAGGTTCCCGCGCAGTATTCCACGGCGATCGAAACGGCGCTGGGCGGCGCCATGCAGAACATTGTCTGCAGCAGCGAAAGCGACGCAAAGCGATCCATTGCATTGCTCAAACAGCGTGACGCCGGCCGGGCAACGTTTCTGCCGCTGACCTCCGTCAAAGGAAACGAGCTGGCGGAGCGCGGGCTGGAGGATTGCTTCGGCTTTGTCGGGATCGCAAGCAGCCTGGTTTCCTGCGAGGAGCAGTATCAGCCTGTCTGCCGCTTTCTGCTGGGCAGGATCGCCGTTGCGGAGGATCTGGATTCCGCCGTTGCGATCGCCCGCAGCTACGGCTACCGTTTTCGCATCGTGACGCTCGACGGTCAGGTCGTCAACGCAGGCGGCTCTCTGACCGGCGGCTCGCTGGCCAAAAATGCCGGTTTGCTGAACCGGCGCAATGAGATCGAAAAGTCGAAGGCTGCCGCGCAGAAGCTGCTGGCAAAAGCCGCCGCAGCCAAAGACGATTACCGACGCGCCCAGGAGGCATACGCTGCGGACGAAGCGGCGCTGCTGGCAGCCCGCAGCGAACTTGCCGCAGCGCAGGAGGAACTGATCCGCGCGCAATCGGAGCAAAGCCGGCTGAACAGCCTGATGGATGCGGCAAAATCGTCTGCCGAACAGCTGAAGCAGGAGGAAAAGGCTGCGGAAAAACGTCTGCAGGAGCTGGAACATGCCCTCGCGCTGGCGGAACAGAACCGTCAGCAGGCGCAGCAGCAGCGCAAAGAAACCGAAGACAGGCTTGCCGCGCTGCAGTCCAGGCGTGCGGAACTTGCCGCTGTTCAGACTGCCGCAGCACAGCGCAGCGCGGAGCTTCGCGTGATGCTGGTAGCAACACAGAAAGATGCCGAAGCGTTCGAAACGGCCGCGGAGGAACTGCGCCGGCGCAGCGGTGACCGGGAGCAGCGCGAAAAGGAGCTGGCGCAGCAAAAGGCTGAGTATGAAGAAAAAATTACCGGGACGCAGGCGCGCGCCGAAGTGCTGGATCGCGAAGCGGAAGCGCTGCGCAGACAGGCTGCCGGCGCAGGCGGACAGATCGAAGCCCTGATGGCGCAGCGGCTGCAGAAAGAGCAGCAGAGCACGCAGCTTCGCGCATCTCAGCGGGAAAAATCGGCCGAAAGCGAAAACTGCGGCCGGGAACTGGCCCGTCTGGAAGAACAGAAGAACCATACGCAGGCCGAATATGATTCGATCGACCGAAAGCTTTATGAGGAATACGACCTGACCAGGCGCGAAGCCGAAGCGCTGGAGATCGTTATTGAAAATACGGCGGAATCGGGGCGCCGCCTGGCCGAACTGAAGGGGAAGATCCGCGCGCTCGGCTCCGTCAATCTTTCCGCCATTGAAGAATATCGGGAAGTCAGCGAACGCTACACGTTTTTAAAGGCGCAGGTAGAGGATGCCGAAAAGTCGCGCACGGAGCTGCTGACGCTCATCGAAAAGCTGACCGATGAAATGCGGAAGATCTTTTCGGAGCGTTTTGCGCAGATCAACCGCAATTTCGGCGAAACGTTCCGGGAACTGTTCGGCGGCGGCGACGCTTCTCTGTCGCTGACCGACCCGGACGACGTGCTTGGGTCCGGCATTCAGATCTCCGTTCAGCCGCAGGGCAAGATCATCACAAATATCGATGCGCTTTCCGGCGGCGAAAAATCGCTGGCGGCCATCGCGCTCTATTTTGCCATCATGAAGGTCAGTCCGACGCCGTTCTGCATTCTGGACGAGATCGAAGCCGCGCTTGACGATGTCAATGTCACGCGGTTTGCCGCATATCTCCGCCGGATGAGCGTACATACGCAATATATCGCCATTACGCACCGCCGCGGCACCATGGAAGAAGCGGATGTGCTTTACGGCGTAACGATGCAGGAAAAAGGCGTGTCCAAGCTGCTGCAGCTCCGCGCCAGCGAAGTGGAGCAAAAACTGGGCATCCGGTAACCGTGACGGAAGGTCTTTCAGGCGTCATCAATTTCCGGCGAAAGGAATTCGGTATTATGGGATTTTTTAAAAAGATCAGTCAGGGACTGAAAAAAACACGTGACAGCGTGGTGCATCAGATCGATTCCATGCTCAAATCTTTTACGAAGATAGACGAAGAGCTGTTCGAGGA
>JAQXJH010000116.1 GCA_029008595.1 Bacillota bacterium | reverse complement strand
CTTTGGCCGGTGCTGACCGCACCGTACCAGAAGCCGCCTGCAGCAGCGGCGAACAGCAGCACCGAACCAGTCAGGCCAAGCCAGCCGCGTTTCTTTTTTACCCGATATAATTTCATTCCGGGTTCTCCGCCTTTCTTCAGCCGATCGAAGACATGATTCCCATCAGCGGGAGCATGACCGAAAGCAGCACCGCACCGATCACAACGGAGAGCACCGCGATCAGCGCAGGTTCAATAATGGAAACAAAGGATTCCAGCGAACGGTCGATCTCTTCCTCATAAAGCGAAGCCAGTTTTTTCATGACGGAATCCAGCGTGCCGGTGGCGCATCCCACCGCGATCATTCTGGAATAAACGCCGGAGAAGATCCCGGTTTCCGTTACCGCCTGCGCAAAATTGCTGCCCTCGCCGATCCTGCTCCGGCATTCCTCCACCTTGCGGATCACATTTTTATCGTCCAACACGGTGGGGATCAGCTCCAGCATCCGGTCGGTATCGCAGCCGCTGGAAAGCATCATGGAAGCGACCGACGCAAAACGGCCCGACGCGATCTTTTCCGAAAGCCTGCGGGTCAGGAAGAATCGGCCGAGCAGCGCTGCTCCGCCGATCCCCCTTGCGCGCGACCAGACCGCGGCAGCAGCCAGCAGCACCGCCAGCAGCGCCAGCAGTACCAGAACGCACTTACCGATCACGCTCCCGACAGACATGATCGTCACCGAAACCGCCGGCATCTGGCTGCCAAGCTCGCGGAACACCTTGTCGAATACCGGCAGAACCTTTGCCACCAGAATCCCGACGACAACCGCCATCATCACCACCAGTACCGTCGGGTACGCCACCGCGCTGCGGACCGATGTTTTCAGATTATCCTCCCGCTCGTAGTAAGCGGCCAGCGAAGTCATGACCTCCTCCAGCTTGCCGGAGCTTTCGCCGATCCGGATCATGTTCACCATGTGCTCCGGAAAAACACCCGCCGCCTTTACCGCTTCGTAAAGCGAACCGGATGCCTGCACCACATCGTTCAGCTCCTGAAAAAAAACGGAGCTGCTTTCCCCTTCTCCCACCAGAGCCGAGATCCCGTCGTGCAGCGGGATCCCCGACTGCAGGATCAGCGCGACCTGTGAACAGAAGAGCGCCGTTTCCCCCGCAGAGATGACGCCCCTGTTTTTCTGCGCTTTCTTTTCCATTCCGATAACCATTCCTTTCTGTGCCGCCCGATTGTTCCGTTCAGGGCTGCCCCGGAACATCAATAGACCCGGAGAGTCGTATAGCCGCTTTCTGCCGGCGTTACCCCGCCGGCTGCAAAGGTGGTGTCTGTAAAATTCCATTTCCCGCCCGAAAACGAAATCTTCACCGCGATCCAGCCGGTATTCTGCAGATAAATATAATTCCAGGCATGGTTCATGCCATCCTTGGTACCAATCGCCAGCTTGGTCGGGATCCCCTGCGCGCGCAGCATCGCCGCCGTGAGCGCCGCATAATCAAAGCAGATCCCTTTTCCGCTTGCCAGAATGGCGTCCACATCCGGCAGATAACCGGATGTGACCGACGCTGCCTTTGCAGAATCATATGTAATGTGCGCCGTAACATACTGGTAGACCGCAGCGACCTTCTGCGCCTCGCTGGTCGCGTTCATACAAAGGTCAAACGATTTTTTGACAGCCCGCGACGAAGCCGAATAATTGACGAACTGATTGGGGTACAAAAACGGCATGAACGAAGAAGAAAGCGCCGCGGAAAAGGTTGCCCCGTAAATTTTCCGGTATTTCGATCCGGTCGTGTTCTCCATCACCTTGATCTCATAGCTTCCGCTCCCCATCTGCAGCGGAAACGTATACCAGACGCCCGGCTCTATATCGTAATTATAAGTGGCTGAGGCCTTGATCTGCAGCTTCAGCCGGGCGCCGCCGCTGTAATCCGTATAAAACATCACATAGCCCTGCGCCGCGTTGCTGGCGTCGATCCTGCTGACGCCGTCTGTATAAACCACCGTTCCCGACGCAGCCGGCAGACGGATATTGATCGCTCCTGTATAGTTTCCCGGCGGCGGAACGATCGTATCCGACACCTGCTGCTCTTTTTCCGAGGAAGGCGTCCGGCTCGAGACGGGCGCCTGGCTTGACACAGGCTTCTGGCTCGATGCGGGCATCTGACTTGACGCAGGTTTTTGACTCGACGCGGGCTTTTGGCTCGACGCGGGCGCCTGACTGGATGCGGGCGTCTGGCTTGACGCGGGCGCGGAAGAAGACGGCACAACAGCGCTCTCCGCCGGTGCGGAAGAAGACTCCTGCGGTGCGCTTTCTGCAGAAGACGGCTCTTCTTCGCCAACGGAACTGCCCTGGCTCTGAAGGCTCTCCGCCGAAGAAACTTCTTCGCTTTCCGATGGTTCCGAACAGCTCTGCCCCGGCCCGGAAACCGTTTCTGACGGACTCCACGCCGCAGCGCCTGTTTGAGAACAGGCTGAAAACAGAATCACTGCCGACAGACATGCGGCAGTGATCCATTTGTTATCTCTCATTCCTCAAACCACATTCCTTCCGCAGGGTCAGCTGTCGCTTACCGGCTCCACCAGACAGACCATGGTGCGCAGCTCCACATCATTCCGCTTGTTGGCTTTCCGGAAATCCAGCACCAGGCGGTTGATCACGCGCTTACTGTTTTCATAGGTCGTCATCGGGAGCATCATCACCAGCTGCGAAGGGCTGTAGCGCCAGACCACGTCTCCCCGGCGCAGTCCGCTCAGTACGCATTGGCTCAGCCGTTCCATCGTCGGCTGCAGAACGTCCTTTTCCGGCACATTTCCGTCGTGATCCACCAGCGTGATCAACCCCAGATGGATCGAAAGCCCGGTCCGCGAGATCATCCGGGCCTGCACACGGTAAATGTTTTTGAACACCTCATAATCATCGCAGAAATATGCGCCCTTGTTGCGGATATAAGTTTCCTTGAGTTCATCCCGGATGATGGAAAGATCCATTTCGAGATTATGGAATTCCTCCACCAGCATTTTGTGCTGGTGCTTGGTCTCCTCGCTGAGGCTGACGCCGAATTCCTTATAAAAGAGATTGGTAATATAATTGTAATGGGCCAGCGCGCGGTTGTTCTGTCCCGTTCCCGCATAGCCTTCCATCAGATAGCGGTGGATCCGTTCATCAAACTGGTCGTATTCGACCGCCTGTTCGCACAGCGAGACCATTTCTTCATAACGGCACTGCTGGTGCAGGATCTCCGCCGCGCGCAGCACATAATCATTATAAAGCGTTGCATAATGCGTGCTTTTGAACATGACCCATTCCGCATAGGCGGATTTCGGAAGAAATGCACCTTGGTACAGATCGATCGCCTGACGGTACTTTTTCACCTTCCGGTTCTCATCGGTTTCTTCCGCCGCCTGCCGTCCCAGTTCTTCGAATTGTTCGGCATCGATCTCGACCGGCAGCACGTCATTCCATACATATGCGCTCGTAACATATTGGATCAGTTCCGGCCCGGCCGATTCATCCAGCGTTTTCAGCACCGTGCGCGCGCGATAAACGAGATTCTTCAGCGCGCCGACGGGGTTGTCGCTGCCTTCTTCGTTCCAGAGAACCTCGATCAGCCTGTCCTGCGGGACTGCGCTTTTCCGATTGACCAGCAAATATTCGATCAGCATCCAGACCTTCTTGATGCGGCTGACATCGTCGGTCAGAACCCTGTCTCCCAGACGGATCGAAAATTCTCCGAACATTTTTACCCGGAGGCACTTTTCCGCTGTTTTATTCTTCTGTTCCATCCGCCAATCCCTCCGCTGAGCACAGGCAATTTTTGTGCCTGTCTCTTCAGAATTTATCTCAAAACAAGAACATATACGATTACAGATTAATCATACCATTCAATGCTCCGGCTGTCAATGACACCATCTGTAAAGAATGAAAAATAAAATCCGGACACCGGCAGAAGCTCCGGAGCGCTGCGCCCCGTTTCTGCGGAATGCAAAGCTGTTTCCGTTGCATTCCGCGCCGTCCTGAGGTAAAATGAAAGAGACAAAACGCAGAAAGGTCTGATCTGGATGCAGCATGTGATTTTGATTCCGGATTCCTTTAAGGGCACCCTCTCTTCCGCGGAGATCTGTTCAGTGCTCCGGGAAGAGGTCCTGCGCCGTTTTCCCGGCTGCACGGTCTCCTGTGTTCCCGTGGCCGACGGCGGCGAAGGCAGCGTTGACTGCTTTTTGACTGCGCTGGGCGGCAGGCGGATCCCCGTTTCCGTCTGCGGGCCGTTCGGCGAGCCGACGGAAGCGTTCTTCGGGATGCTGCCGGACGGAAAAACAGCCGTGGTCGAAATGGCGGCCTGCGCCGGGCTTCCCCTGGCCGAAGGGCGGCTTGACCCGCTGCGCGCAACAACCTTCGGGGTAGGCGAGCTGTTCCTTGCCGCCGCAGAACACGGCGCTTCCCAAATCATTGTGGGGCTGGGCGGCAGCGCAACCAATGACGGCGGCTGCGGAGCTGCGGCTGCCTGCGGCGTGCGTTTTCTGAACCGGGACGGGATGCCGTTTGTTCCGGCGGGCGGAACTCTGGCGCAGATCGCCCATATTGACGCTTCCGGCTTTTCTCCCGTTCTGCGCGGAGTGGAATTTACCGCCATGTGCGATATCGACAATCCTCTTTTTGGGCCAAACGGCGCCGCTGCGATATTTGCCCCGCAAAAAGGCGCCTCCGCTGCGCAGGTCATGCTGCTGGACGACGGTCTTCGCTCGCTTGCCGAGGTCATTTCCCGCGAGCTCTCCTGCGAAGTCGGCGCTTTGCCCGGCGGCGGCGCTGCGGGAGGGATGGGAGCAGGCATGTCTGCCTTTTTCGGAGCCTCGCTGCGTTCCGGGATCGAAACGGTGCTGGATACCGTCCGCTTCGACCGGATGCTTCAGACGGCCGATTGGGTCATCACCGGCGAGGGACGGCTGGACAGCCAGAGCCTTCGCGGGAAGGTGGTCATCGGCGTTGCGCAGCGTGCCAAAGCAGCCGGCGTTCCCGTTATTGCGGTGGTCGGCGACGCCGAAGACGGGCTGGATGGCGCTTACGAGGCAGGCGTTACCGCCGTATTCCCCATCAACCGCCGCGCACGCGATTTTCACGAGATCCGCCACCTGAGTCGTTCCTTTCTGGCGCAGACGGCGGCCGATATTCTCCGCCTGATCGCACAGGCAGAGCAGCGGCGTCCGGAATCTCCGGAAGCGTGATCGCACAGGCAGGCCTTTTCGGCCGCGGATCTGCAAATTTTATAAAGCAAAAAGCATTTTCGTCTATTGAAATGCGGGCCGCTTTATGATAGAGTATATCGGTACGGTGATGCCGCAGCATCGGCAGCACCGCAGAGGTGCCAAACGGGAAACAGTTGAAGAATCCCTGTGCCTGAGGTGTTGTTTTGTTCGGTGCGGGTTGAACAAAATTTCTTTGCGGAATAATGAAGTACGGAGGACGAACCCGATGGTAAAAGAAAAATATCTGCCGTATGTGGAACCGGAAAAACCGACGGAGCCGCCCAAGTCACCCAAGGAACTCAAAAAGGAAAAGCGCGAAAACTTCTGGTTTTACAACAAAACAAAGATTATTGTTGCGCTCTGTGCAGTCGCAGCCATCCTGTTCACCTGGCAGCCGTGGAACACGACGATCGATCCGGATTATACCGTCGGACTGATGAGCCAGTATTACTGGAACGAGACCCAGCTGGAAGAGCTGGAAAATATGCTTCGTCCATACGGCAAGGACCTCAACGGCGACGGCGTTGTCAAAGTCCGCGTGTCGCTTTATCAGATGTGCTCGCCGGATGACGCCGGGCTGGGGGTACAGGAGATTCAGGCATACACCACGCGCTTTGTCGGCGATCTGCAGACCGGTGAGGTGATCCTGTTTATCGGCGATGAAGCCAACATCAAGCTCAACGGCATCGACCAGGGGCTGTTCGCCAGAGCGGACGACGAGCTTTCCCTTGTGGGAGAAGACGAAAAGGTCTCCCTTGACGACGTGGCGGTCAACTGGAAAACCTGCGACGCCATCAGCAAAAATGAAATGTTCAGCCACTTTATCACCGATTTTTACTTTGCCATCCGGGGCAAAGAGGGAACCATAAAGGACAAGGACACCGAATATTTCATGGCAGCCGAAATGTTCTTCCGGCTGATCAAAAACGAGCCGTATGATCCCGATCTTCTGGACGCTCTGCTGAGCGCACAGACCGCTTCTTCCGGCGATGCATCTGCTGCGGACAGCACCGTGAGCAAAGCCGGAGAAACCGTTTCGCAGGTCACTGCATCCAATTGATCTGCCGCAACCGCATCATTTCCCTGTCTGCACACCTGCAGACAGGGATTTTCTGTTTTGCGGTGCTTTTTTTCAATCCAGCCGGGCAACGGCCTCGACCGGCAGCGAAAGGACGGCCGCCTGCGCGTCGGACGTCAGCCCGTGCTCCCGGTTGATCGATTCCATAATAGCATTCCGATCCCGGTGGGAAGCCACGATGGCAAGGATCTCTTTTTCGGACTGCAGCGTAATATGCAGAAAATGCTCCACCGGTTCGGCGCCCGTCCATCTGGCACGGATCACCGTGCCGCCCTTTGCACCGGCCGCCCGCGCCGTATCCATTACCACATCGGTATAGCCCTGATTGACCGCCACCAGAATCAGACTGTGCCGATTTGTTTGTTTCTGCTGCATTTCTGCCGCCTCCTCCTGTTTTGTGGATAATCCTGCCGCCAATGCCGCGCTCATGCCGTCGATCGGGACCGAACAGGCGATCCCCCGTGTTCCCAGCTTGGAACGATCCTCGTCGTGCAGATGCCGCATCAGCTTGCGCACCGGCTGCCTGCCTCCCAGGCTGATAATCACATCGCGTTCTTCCGTTGCAAAACCGAGCGTATCGAGCAGATGAGACGCCACGGTGCCGCGGCCTGCCGCATAAATATGAAGCGGCAGCTGAAATGTCCGGAAGTATGCGGCAAACGCACTGCCTTTGCCGCGCTCCACAATGGAGATCACCATCTGCATAGGCTCCGCCTGTTGTTTCAAAGGGCATTCTCCTTTCCATGATAAGCGCCCGTTTGCTTCTTTCGTCTGCGGTTCATCCGGCGTCCCAGTAAATAATTCCGTTTTCCGCGCCGTCCAGAAGGAATTCATATCTTGCCGGTTTCCTGCGTTCTGCAGCGCTGCGGCGCAATTTCCCGATCAGCCCCATCACCTGGATCGTCAGCAGCGGCGTCATCGCCACCATTGCCACGATCCCAAAGGCATCGGTCAGTACATTGCCTCCCAACGTTTCGCAGGCGCCCATCGCCAGAGGCAGCAGAAACGTGGTAGCCATCGGCCCGCTGGCCACGCCGCCGGAATCGAACGCGATTCCGGTAAAGATCTGCGGGACAAAAAACGAAAGGAGCAGCGCAGCGGCATAGCCGGGAACCAAGAACCACAGGGCGGAGATCCCGGTCAGGATTCGAAGCATCGACAGACCGACGGCGGCCGCGATTCCGATCGAGAGGCTGAAATTGATCGAACGCTGCGAAATCATTCCGTTTGAAATTTCCTCCACCTGCCGGGCAAGCACACGGACGGCAGGCTCCGCCCGGACGATGAAATAACCGACCAGCGCGCCGATCGGGATCAGAAGCCATTTCCCGTTTCCGGACGAGGCAATGGCCGTGCCGATCGTCTGCCCCGCCGGCATGAACCCGACGTTGACGCCCGTTAAAAACATCACAAGCCCGATGTAAGTATAGATCAGTCCGATTGCGATCCGTCCCAGCTGATGACGGTGAAACCGCCGGAAGATCAGCTGAAACAGCAGAAAGAGCCCGACGATCGGCAGCACCGCAACGGCTACTTCAGCGGCATATGCGGGGATCTCGCGAAAAAAAAGCTGCGCGGCATCCTTCGTTGTTTCCGGCCGCGGCAGCGTTACGGACGTATACGCCGCGCCGGCATCCGGCAGAAAAATCCCCAACAGCATGACCGAAAGAATCGGGCCGATCGAGCACAGCGCGATCAGGCCGAAGGAATCGCTGCTGGAATTCTTGTCGCTGCGGATCGCCGCAAGACCGACGCCGAGCGCCATAATAAACGGCACCGTGACCGGCCCCGTGGTAACGCCGCCGTAATCAAAGGCCGCCGGAATAAAATGATCGGGAACAAAAAACGACAGAAGAAAGATGATGGCATAAAAGAAGAGCAGCGTGAAGGAAAGCGGAATGTTCAGCATCATACGGATCTGGGCGATCACCAGAAAAAATCCCACTCCCACCGACACGGCGGCGATCAGCACAAAATTAGGCACCGTCGGCAGCTGCTCGGCAAGCACCTGAAGATCCGGCTCTGCCACTGTGATGATCACGCCGACCAGAAAGCAGACCAGCAGCGGTATCCCGATGCGCCTGGCCTTTCCGATCTCAACGCCCATGCCGTCTCCCATTGGGATCATGGACATATCTACGCCGAGCGAAAACAGCCCCATTCCGAAAACCAGCAGCAGCGCTCCGAACAAAAACAGAAGCATGGTTTCCGGGGTCAGGGGCGCAACCGTGACGCTGATGATCAGCACAATGGCAGTGATCGGCAGCACGGCGCCCAACGACTCCTCCACTTTTCCCAGAAGAAGCTGAAAATATCGCAAACCCTGTTCCTCCGTTCATCAGAATCAGCTATATGCCTGCGGCAACAAGCAGTAATACAATTATAACATAAGTTCTGTGCCGTCCCCCGTAAAGATTTCGTGAAGATTTCGCGGCAACGCGGAAGAAGCACAAAAGAGGAATGCGGCAAGCCGGAATTTGCTGCATTTCCCTCTTTGGCCGCCTGAAACTGAAAAAGGACTGCCGCAATTCTGCAGCAGTCCGAAACAAGCATCATTTTTATTCCGCAAACAGCGGGGTGGAAAGATAACGATCGCCGGTATCGGGCAGCAGGGCTACAATCGTCTTGCCCTTATTCTCCGGACGCTTGGCAAGCTGAATGGCGGCCCACACCGCAGCGCCGGAAGAAATTCCCACCAGCACGCCTTCTTTTTTGCCGACCAGTCTTCCTGCAGCAAAAGCGTCCTCATTTTCCACAGCGATAATTTCATCATAGATCCCGGTATCCAGCACATCGGGGACAAAGCCTGCGCCAATGCCCTGGATCTTGTGAGCGCCCGGAGTCCCCTTGCTCAGCACAGGAGAACCGGCAGGCTCCACCGCCACGACTTTCACATTGGGATTCTCGCTCTTCAGATATGCACCGACACCGGTAACCGTACCGCCGGTACCGACACCGGCCACAAAGATGTCCACTTTTCCGTCCGTATCCTCCCAGATTTCGGGGCCTGTAGTGGCTTTGTGGACAGCGGGATTGGCAGGATTGACAAACTGACCGGGAATAAAGCTGTTGGGAATCTCCTTTGCCAGCTCATCCGCCTTGGCAATGGCTCCCTTCATTCCCTTTGCGCCCTCCGTGAGCACCAGTTCTGCACCGTAGGCTTTCATCAGCTGGCGGCGTTCCACGCTCATGGTCTCCGGCATCACGATAATGATGCGGTAGCCGCGGGCTGCGGCCACAGAGGCCAGACCAATGCCGGTGTTGCCGGAGGTGGGTTCGATGATGACGGAACCGGGCTTCAGAAGGCCCTTGGCCTCGGCATCGTCGATCATCGCCTTGGCAATACGATCCTTCACGCTGCCGGCAGGATTGAAATATTCCAGCTTACCCAGAACTCTGGCTTCCAGATTTTCTTCTTTCTCAATATGAACCAGCTCCAACAGCGGGGTTTTACCGATCAGCTGGTCAGCGGATGTATAGATTTTACTCATTTTAAATTCCTCCTGAATATCATTGAATCCTTTTTAAGTTCCGGCATTCACAGATCTCTTACTGGCAGCGGTGACATCGGAGGTATAAGCTGTATTTCATCTTAATACCAACCTTTCTTGTAGGTTTATGTGTATTATAGTCTTCTTTTTTCTGTTTGTCAATAGCCTGATATAAATTTTTTCATTGATTTTCCTATTTACCATGCTGTATAATAGGTTTATTCTCGGACGGAGGGATATGGATATGCTGATCTCAACCAAAGGCCGCTATGCGCTGCGGGTCATGATCGATTTGGCAGAACATCAGGCGGATGGTTTTATTCCGCTGAAGGTCATCGCGGAGCGGCAGGAGATTTCTGAAAAATACCTGGAAAGCATCATCAAGCTGCTGGTAAAAGCCAAGCTGCTGAACGGCCTGCGGGGCAAGGGCGGCGGCTATCAGCTGACAAAGGCGCCAGAACAGTATACCGTGGGAAGTATCCTGCGGATGACAGAGGATTCCATGGCTCCGGTGGCCTGTCTTGAGCCCGGCGCCGACGTCTGTCCCCGGGCAGCGGAGTGCCGTACTCTTTCCTTATGGAAAGGGCTGGACAAGGTCATCAACGATTATCTGAATAATTTCACGCTGGCGGATCTGACGCGCAGCAATCCCGATGGTTTTGACTATGTGATTTGAAGCATGATTCCCCGCTTGTGCAGCATGGATTTCCGCTCTGCTGAGCGGAGCCGGAAAATAATCAGGAGATGAGAACATTGGTATACGAACTGAAGGATCCCTCAAAGGTGAAGGATCTGTTTGCAGGCTGGCAGGAAACGCTGATCTATTCATGCCTGCAGAATGTGATGGGCAGGATATATGTGACGGATCCGGAGAACCCTGTGTCAGCATTTGCGTTTGTCGGATGTTTCGGATTCTTCGCCGGAACACCGGACAGGGAACTGGTGCGCGGCAAGCCGGACGGATTCGTGATCATGGCACCGCAGAATGAAGAATGGGCCGCTTTGATCGAAGAATGTTATCCTTCTGCGAAAAGAGTCACCCGATATGCGATCAGAAAAGACACAAAATTTGATGTCGAAATGCTGCGAAGGGAAATCAGCAAGCTCCCGCCGGAATATGAACTGAAACAGATCGATGCGGCCATTTACGATCAGTGTCTGGAAAGCCCCGTGACCGCCGATTTTGTTTCCTCATTCGAAAACAAAGAGCAGTATCTCAAACTGGGAAAAGGCATGGTGATCCTGAAAGACGGAAAGATCGTTTCCGGAGCTTCTTCCTATTCGCGCTATCTCCAGGGGATCGAGATCGAAGTAGATACCGTCGAATCCGAAAGAAGAAAGCATCTGGCAACCGCCGCATGTTCCGCTCTGATACTGGAATGCCTGAACGAAGGTCTGTATCCGAGCTGGGATGCTCAAAATATGTACTCTGTTCATCTGGCCGAAAAACTCGGTTATGAATTTGACCATGCGTATACGGCTTACGAAGTCGCAGCAGAGGCAAGAACTCATTAAAAGAAACTCATGGCAGCGGCAAAGTTGAATATCATTCAAAAAAATCCTTCATATGGTCATACCACATGAAGGATTTTCTGTTTTACGATCACGCAATTATCTGAGCGGATCTCTTTTTTGCTCATTTCATATGATGTATTCCACGGTTTCATCCTCTGTCAGCACCGTTTTTTCATTAAACAGGAGAACTGCCTCACGCTCTTCAACGGGCCCGAACGCATAAATCTCCTGCGTATCCTGTTCCAGATACCGAATGGGCACAATGCGGTTATATGCATCCGGATGACCGGCGACCATCTGAAGCGCCGGATCGCCGAAGGGTTCTGCCCGGTAATAGGGATCGAACAGGAAAACCGCATCTTCCTGAATACGGGTCAGCAGGACATAATACCAGCCTTCCAAATCTACCCGGGCCACCGCCGCACCGCCCCGCCGCGATGCATCCCGCAGCCGTCCGTTCTGCGAAAAATTCACTTCCTGCCCGGATAAATGCTGGCTGGAAATGGACAGATGGCCGGTCTGGCCGAAGCTATTGATCCAATTGCTGAGAAACATCATTGCCATGCAGGATGTGCCGCTCTTACCGCACGCACCGTCTGTTCCAAAGCAGCCCAGACAGTACAGCATGACGCTGCGGACGATTTCGGGCGGTATTTCCTCCCGCTGAAAAAGATAGCTGACCGCGTTGAGTATGGACGTAGGCCCACAATCGTATTCCGTCATCTGATAACGAAGTGGATTGTTCATAACACCAGCTCCTTATAGCAGCTATCAAATATTTCAAAGCTTTTCCATATGGTCAAACAGACAGACCGTTGAAACTGATCACGCTCCGCTCTTTAATTGAGCCAGATCTTTCACCACTTCGCCGGCTAT
>JAQXJH010000115.1 GCA_029008595.1 Bacillota bacterium | reverse complement strand
TAGCAGATTGAGTCATACTGATCCATGCCTGTAGGAGGAGCAGCGCAAGCGACTTCCACAAAATAGTCTGAAGAAGCAAGATCCTTCATTGTATTGGTCGCGTCGGGATCCTTTATTACGCACTCGCTGTTCTGAAAGCCGATCTTTGTCGCACACGCCGCAATGGACTGGCTCAGCATATAGTATTCCACGGCGAGCATGGGTTTTTCATACTGTTTTTTCACAAGAATCATCCTTCTTTCCACAAAACAAAACGGTTCAGTCCTTTTCCAGAAAACCGTGTTTCTGAAGCATTTCCAGAAATGCAGTGACATCCGTCTGGGCGGTGGCGAAATCCACATCGTAGGTATCCATGAGGGCGCTGACCAGATTTTCCTGCGTCTGATCCGCCTGCAGCAGATCAAAGAGGAATTTCCCGGTGCCGTTTAAGGCAATCAGGCCGGAAATCCGATGGGCGGCTTCCCCGGAGGGAATCGCTATCGTCTCGCCGGCGATTTCGCGAACCAAAAACCCGGGTACAATGCGCATAACGTGTCCTGCTTTCACATGATAAATTCCATAGATGATGACATTATATCAGGAACTTTGAAATTTTGCAATAGCTTTTCTGCTCCCGGGAAATTTTTTGTAGCTTGCACCCGAAATCTCTTCGCCTGTTTTTTCAAAAAAACGGAATCAACATCATAGATTGAATTGACTTTTCTTGTCCCGGGGGGTAAAATAATTATGTATGCTTATCGGTTTTACGCAGCCGCTTGATAACCCTGAATTTGGCGCACCGCTGCGGAAGCACCCAAGTCTCCCCCGTGTAAGGGGAGGTGGGCAGGCTGCCGGAGGGGTTGTCAGGCAAGTGTCGCTCCCCCCTGGAATCGCCCGGTTCCAATGGGTCGGTTTGCCGGCTCAAGCCGATATGCACAAGATACGAAATATCAAATTAGGGCAGCGCTGACTGTTTGTGGGATCGGCCTGTCCCGTGCAGAGAGGAAGGATCATCATTGAATTCGCACAATCGAATACCGCGCGGGCGGATTCTGCTTGTGGTGATTGTCGCGCTTCTTGCAGTTGCGGTATGTGCGGGGTTTCTGTTTTTACGCGTAGGGCAGGAGGAAACGGGCGCTCCGGATACATCGCAGCCACAGACGGTCGGCAGCAGCCAGACAGCACCGGAGAATTCAACTGACGCGGAGCAGACCGATCCGCTGCCTCCGTCAAACCCGCAGACGGAGCCTGCGTCAGAGGATGAACCGGTTACCGAGGACTCCACCGGAGAGCCGTCAGCAGGAAACCAAAAACCGCAGGCCGGGGGAAATTCCCAGGATACGCCCGAACCGACGGAAGAAATCGCGTCCGGCGACCTTAGCTGCGATCAGTTCGGTATCTTCTCGGGTCAGTTTTTGGAGGACGGCAGGGACGAGCTGGTTGAGAATGTGGCCGTCGTTCTGGTGACCAACCGGACGGATCGGTTTCTGGACTTTGCCACACTGACCTTTGACATTGACGGGCAGACGGCGACCTTTATTCTGTCCGGCCTGCCGGCGGGGCGTTCTGCCTGGGTGATGGAGGCCACGCGGATGACGGCGACCAACAGCTCCGTGTTCACCTATCTGAATTGCGTCGATGCCTTCCGGGATGACGTGACCGCTTCCACAGACAAGGTGACGATTACCTCCGACGGCAATATGCTGACCGCGGTGAACAACACATCGGAAACGCTGGAAGGCGTGTTTATCTATTACCGAACGCTGCACACCGACGGGAACTTCCTTGGCGGAATCACCTATCGGGTGGATTTCGGCACGCTGGAGCCGGGTACTCCGGTGGAAACACTGGCAGGGCATTTTAACAAAGACACGACGGAAATTGTCCGCATCGGGTGGCAGACGGACTAAGCAAAAGAAAGTACGCCCCGGGCGGGGCTATATATAAATTTAATAATAATGAATGCAGAAAGGAAAGCGTTATGAAAAAACACACTATCGGTAAAAAAGTATTGGCAGCGCTGCTGGCGCTGGCGATGGTGTTGCCGATGATGCCGCTGCGAGCCTTTGCGGCGGTGGGCGACAAGCAGAACGGCAATACCGGTTTGAAGGGCGACATCAACACCGAAGATACCATCAAGCTGCCCATTAAGATCTACGACTACCTGAACGACGGTATGCTGTTCGAGTACGCGGAAAATAATGTCAGTAAGACGGCATCTTATCGGCCGGCAAACTGGAAAGACTATAAGCCCACGGTTGCCCTCGGATCGGATTTTACTTCGGGCAACACGAACGAGGGAATGTATCGGTTTTACAATGGTTCCGGCTATGGAAAAACAAAGTACATATCAGGCAATGACTTTGGAACGCATCTGTTTTTGGATTTAAGCGGCAAGTCTGACAGAACCCCCAAGGTTATCACTGACTTTGGCGAGAACACCATGAAGCCAAAAGACAGTGTGCGCTATCTTGTCCTGGTCTATCGCGGATACAATTACGCCAATAACAACCAGACCATTCGGTTCTACTTTAACGCCGATGGGAAGAAACCCGAGGGACCAACTGGTTCTTTTGCGACAGGCGATTACTCCATCAATATGTCCCATGACGAGTGGAAAGCCGGCGTGTTTGACCTGAAGACCGGCAAACTGGGCAGTAACTGGGGCAGCATCAACAGCGTTGCCGGCGTTTATGCCTACTGGCCGAACGATAGTGGCACGGACTATAATAATAAAGGCGTCGACGTAATCTATGCCGCGTATTTCAGCAACCAGCTTGACGCGGAGATTTTCGCCAAGCAGGCGACGAACTACGTCGGCACAAAGTACCAGATGAACTCGAAGGATGATAACCGCGGCTTCGGTCTGCTGCGCAGCTCGAGAAATACGCATTAT
>JAQXJH010000114.1 GCA_029008595.1 Bacillota bacterium | reverse complement strand
GAACCATGCGGAGGATTCGTTGTTTTCGGGCGCCGGAGAAGCCTGCACAGCGGTGTCGGATACTTTGTCCGGGCCGGAACGGATGCCGTCAGGGGGCGATCCGCAGCTGCTGCCCGGCGGGCACCACGCGGTCGACTCCGTCCAGTTCAAAGAAAATGTCCATGGCGGTCGGGTTTTCCACCAGCTTCATGTCCACGCTGAAACGCAGCCGGCGGTAAGCTGCGATATAATCGAAGATCTGAATGTTCGTTGCATACCAGACGTCCGGATGGCCGCCGATTTTTTCCGCAAATTCTTCGATCACGTTCCAGTTGTCCTGCATTTCGAATTCATAGCTGTGGCCCCAAAGATAAAACAGCTGCGGTTCTCTTGCCTCCTCGCTCTGCAGGAACCGGTCGCCCAGCTCCATCAGGCGCGGATCGTTATGGTGACAGGTTGCCGGCAGACGCAGCCAGTCGTTATCGATCCGGAAATTTCCCGTACTCTTTACGGTTCTGGCGTAGACGATCCCTGCCATTTTCAGTCCTTCAACCACTTCGTCGCTCAACGTGCCGTACGGATACGCCATCCCGCGGACAATGCAGCCGGAAAGCTCCTCCAGCCTGCGGCGATCCTCCAGCACCTCATAAAGCATGCTGCCGGACGGCAGCTGCTCCAGAAAGGGATGCGTCACGCCATGCACGGCAATTTCATTTCCCGATTCCCGATAAAGCCGAATCGCACGCTCTGCCGTCATTCTCCGGTGGATCTGGCCTTTCGGGAACACCGTTCCCTCCGGCGCAAACATCCCGGAATTCAGGTTGAAGGTTCCCTTCAGGCCAAAGCGCTCCATGATCCCGATCAGGCGGATATCCTGTTCCACACCGTCGTCATAACTCATGGTAAAGGCCTTCGCCTTTCCTCCCGGGAATCTCATAAACAGGTTTGCCATTGTTCTTTCCTCCCCTTCACGTTCCGATACCGACCCGGCAAAACCGCTTTCCGGTCACAGCCTGCGCTGATCCTCGAGTGTCAGCCGTTTGTGCAGCAGCCGATACCTGGAACGAAAATTCTGATAATCTTTCTGCAGCTGCTCCTCTGTACCGGTATAGCTGCATTTCATGCAACGGTAAATTCCGTCCTCTCCCTTTGCGATCGTGACATCGACCAGAGAATTCAGACAGGAAGGGCAGCGGTAAATTACCGCAGCGCGCTGATTTGGATCCATGCTACCGTCTCCTTTCTTCCCTCTTCCATACGATAAGTAAGCTTCATCGTATAGAACGGGCTGAACAGATGGCCTTCCTCCAGCTCCGCCAGCTGTGCGCCGCCGTCCGGCGCTTTCAGGATCACTCTCGTGTTGACCGGCGGCAGCTCACAGACACACGCCTGCTGTTCTTCCGATCTCAGAGCTCTGCCCCGATAATTATAATGCACCTTTTTCTCTCCGATTGCAAGCATAATTTCATGCATATCCTCCGGATATTCCGTAAATCCGTAGCAGCCTTTGAAATATTCCTGCAGATCGAGTCCGCCGGATCCGTTTCGTTCCAGAATCCTGCGGCAGACCTCAATGATCCCGTCTTCCAGAAAACGATAGATCGTCTGCAGCGTTACGGAAAATCCGTCGCCGAACTTTACTGTAACAGGTGCCAGCCTGACGGTGGTGCAGTTTCCGCTGCGCTCTGCCGCTTCGATCCGCGTCGGATAAAAGCAGAGGTCTTTTTCCTCCGCGCCGTGAAACAGCTTCAGCGTTGTGCGCGAGCCGTCTGCCGAATGGGTCTTGACACCGGTTCTGATCTGTGACTGGATCAGATACGGATACGTGTTGATCTCCCTCATGGGAGAATCCGGCCCGGTAAAAGCCGAAAAATGGCCCGCGTATGGCCGCAGGTCGCCGATAGAGCCGCCCTGAAACAAATCGAGCAGCACGCGGTAGCCCGGTGAAGCGATCCAGAAATATTCCTTTCCCGAACCGTAGAGAATTTCTTTCCCCACGGCGACGGCCGGCTTTGCGACCGGCACTTCGCGTTTCCAGCGGCGTCCGAATTCCGAAAGCGTCAGATCCTCGATTTTTCCCTCATTCCGCTAAAAATGGAATCCTGTCAGCAATTTAAAGTCTTTATTCAAATTTCAAAGAAAGTACGGCCTGAATGTGATACAGCCGCTGCGAATCCGGTCGCTGAGAACTGAGAACGGTTTTGAAAACCGTCGGATTTTTGAGAGCAGATCAAAATAAACTGACGTATCCTTCTCGACAAGGACGCACTATCTGCAAAAAGCGCTTCCATCACTTCTGCCAGCCAGCTGTATCCTGCCGTTCACTCTCTCCCGGCGTGCAGAGCACAAAAGGAAGGGAATCATATCTCTTTGGATTTCAGCAAACATTTTGCAATATCCTTTCAGTGCTTCAATAATTATTGATTTGCTTGTGTTCAGACAATATAATTATAGTGCAGTAAAGTGAAAAGTGAATGTCCGCACAAAAAGGAACAAACAGAATCAGGAGGGAATTGTTGTGAGAAAAACCCGGGTTTGCTTGATTTGCTGCGAAGGCTGCGCTGGCGCACATATGGATGCACTGTTGAAAATGGACGACGTTGAAGTGACAACTCGGGGGATCTATTTTGATGAGAAGGAGAAATCGGAATGAGACTTTGTGTATCGATCCCCTGCTTTTTCCCGCAGATGAGCCTTCCCGACGCAATTCATCAGGTTCGGAAGTCAGGCTTTGACGCAGCTGAAATTTACGACTGGAAAACCATCGATCTGGATGCCGTCCGGGCAGCCTGCGAAGATACCGGTGTGGAACTGCTCAGCATGTGTACCACCGAATTCCGGATGACCGATCCCGCTTATCGTAAACTGTGGCTGGCCGGTCTTCAGGAGAGCTGTCAGGCCGCAGTCAGGGTAGGGGCAAAACGGCTGATCACTCAGGTCGGACCGGATACCGGCGCCTCCCGGGAAGAGCAGCACGCCAGTATTGCGGAGGCTCTGCAGGCGGCGAAACCCATTCTGGAAGCCAGCGGTGTCACCATTATGATCGAGCCTCTCAACACTCTGGTCAATCATCCCGGCTACTATTTATGGTCTGCCGCAGAAGGCTTTGAGATCATCCGGGAAGTTGGTCACCCGCTGGTCAAGCTTGTCTACGACATTTATCACCAGCAGGTCATGGAGGGAAACATTATTCCCAGCATTACCAATCATCTGGACTGTATTGCTCATCTGCACGGCGCCGGACATCCCGGCCGTCACGAGCTGCAGTACGGCGAAAACGACTATAAAGTCATTTTTGCCGCTGCGGATCAGGCAGGCTACACCGGTTGCTGCGGTTTGGAATACGGCCCTCTGCTGGATCCGGCAGAAAGCCTCCGGGAGGTTCGCCGCATCTATCTCGGCAAATAAGGATAAAAGGATCCGCTAAAAACATTGGCCAACCTCAAAAAGGGGTTGGCCGATGTTTTTTCAGCAAAACTGCGCCGGTGAGAAACAGCCGGACATGAAAAGGCCCGGACTCAGCCACGCAGCCTGCGGCTGAGCCCGGGTTTCTTCCACGGCAAGGTAAACAACGAACACCGCGCAAAGCACCAGCGCGAGAACGATCAGTATTTTTTCCTGTCGGCTCATTTTTTCCACAGAATCATCCTTTCCGCGGCCGCCGGCAAAGCGTTCGGTCAGTCCGGTTCCTCCGGGAGAGTTCCGTCTGCGTCATCCGGCTGCACCGGCTCCTGCCATTGATCCTTCAAACCGTTTTCCGGCTGCTGAACCGCCTGCGCTTTTTTCGGCGTCATCCCTTTTTTGCGCCCGATCCACGCAAACGGCGCTGAAATCAGAATGGGGAAATAATATGTCGCCGCGCGCCACAGCACCATTGCGGAACGGATGATATCCTTGGAAAAGAACATCTGAAACACCACGACAAAGCTGCCCTCCGCGGCGCCGCTTCCTCCCGGCAGAGGCATAAAGGAAGACGCAAGGTTGACCACCGCCTGCGCGGCGATCATATCAAACAGCGTTGCCTCGCTGAGAAAAAACGCGCGGTAAATGCAATAGGAAACGGCATAGTACAGCGTCATCTGCAAAAAGGTGAGCAAAAACGAACCGACCATCAGCTTTTTGTGCCGGAGAATCGTCTGAAAATTTTCGTGAAACGATTCGAGCTGTTCCGAGATGCTGCGCACCGATTCCTCCGGATTTTTGACCAGATGCAGCTTTTTCAGCAGGGAAAACACCATTTCGATGATCGTCCGGGTCATTTTCTGACTTTTTGAAAAAAGCAGCAGCAGTACGATAATGGACGCCTGCACCAAAAAGCCGACCGACGAAAGCAGCATCAGATCCGGGATCTGCCGGCTGAAAAAGGAATACCGCGCCAAAAGCAGCCCAAGCGAATAAAAAACCAACGTAAACTGATAAATGAGATACTTCTGCACCATTGCGGCGCTGGCGTCCCCCACGCTGACGCGCTGGCGGCTGAGAGAATAGATCTGCATCGGCTTGGCGGCAACGCCCATCGGCGTAACGCTGTTATAAAACTGCCCCACCATCATCGTTTTAAAGCCGCTGCCGAATTGATAGTCCGGGCAGGCAATGCGCACGATCAGGCAGGTCAGCCAGGCGTCGATCAGCATCTGCACGACCATGCACCCGAACGCCGCCAGCAGCCAACCGGCAGAAAAGCGGTCGATATATTTCATCAGGTCGACCAGACCGCCGTCAGAGAATGTAAAATACAGCAGCATCCCCATGGAAAACGCCAGAAAAACGACGTTGAGCACAGTATTCAGCTTCAGCTTTTCCGGCTTTTTCAAGCGCCTTCCGTCCTTTCCTCCGGTTCGACCGGGCAGCATTCACCGTGGCACGGCCTTATTTTTCAATATGTTCTTAGTATAAACAATTCAAAAAAGCTTGTCAAATGAAAAGAAAACGTCCTGAACCGCGGGAGAAAACGCCCGATTCAAACGTTTTTCAGCGTTCCCGCCGCCAGCATGGACTGCGCCGCCAGCATCACTCCCGTTTTTGCGCTGTGGAAATTCAGCCCGCCCTGCATCCACGCGGCAAACGGCTCACGCAGCGGGCCGTCGGCCGAAAGCTCCACCGAAGCGCCGTTGGTAAACGCTCCGGCCGCCATGATGACCTGACTGTCGTAGCCCGGCATATCCCACGGCTCCGGCGTGACGAACGAATCCACCGGAGCACCCTGCTGCATTCCTTTACAGAATGCGATCAGCCCGGGAGCGTTTTCCAGCACGACCGCCTGAATGATATCTCCGCGCGCTTCTCCCGGCTCCGGCGTTACCCGGTAACCGAAGGAAGCAAAAAGCTCCGCGGCAAAAACGGCCGTTTTCAGCGCCTCGCCGGTAACATGGGGCGCATTGAAGATCCCCATGAACAGCTCGCGGCTGTGGCCGAGCGTCGCGCCCAGCTCGCGGCCAAGGCCGGGCGTTGTCAGTCTGCCCGCGCAAAGCTCCACAAGGTCGTGCCGACCCGCAATGTAACCGCCGGTGGGCGCGATCCCGCCGCCCGGATTTTTGATCAGGGAACCGGCGATCAGATCCGCTCCGACCGAGACCGGCTCCTGTTCCTGAACAAATTCGCCGTAGCAGTTGTCCACCATAATGATACAGTCCGGCGCTTTTTTGCGGACCACGCGCACGATTTCAGCAATTTCTTCCACACGGAGCGACGGCCGCAGGCTGTATCCGCGCGAACGCTGAATGTACGCCATCCTCAGCCCCGGCTGCACCGCCCGTTCAATGGCCGGCAGATCGGGTCTTCCGTCCGCCGTCAGCTTCACCTGGTCATAACGGATGCCGAAATCCCGCAGGGTACCGGTGCCGTTTGTACTGCTGCCCAGCCCGATCGTGCCGTGGAGCGTATCATACGGCAGCCCCGTGACGGAAAGCATCGTATCCCCCGGCCGCAGCACACCGAACAGCGCGACGGTCAGCGTGTGGGTTCCGCTTACAAAATTATGGCGCACCAGTGCGTCCTCGGCGCCCACCGCCTGCGCAAATACCGCATCGATCACCTCGCGGCCGCGGTCACCGTAGCCATAGCCGGTGGAAGCGGTGAAATGACTTTCGCTGACGCCCTGATCGATAAACGCCTTGAGCATCCTGCACTGGTTGTATTCCGTCACACGGTCGATCTCTTCAAACTGTGCCCGGCTGTTTGCCATCGCTTTTGCCGCTGCATCCAGAATGGGTTTGTCGAAATGAAAAAGCTCCTGCATCAAGATTAAGATTCCCTTCCTGCATCAAAATAAAGCTGTCGGAATCTGGGGCGCGCATTGCTCCCATTCCCCGCAGCAGAGAAAACCGAGCCGGCTGTAAAACGGGATCAGCTCCCGGCCGGCCAATAAAAAAATTTTTTTGCCGTCGTTCTGCAGCGCCGCGCAGAGACTGCGCACCGCTGCGGAAGCAAGACCGCTCCCGCGCCGCTCCGGCAGCGTACACACGCCGCCGGCCACCGCTTCCGTTTCGCTTTCGGCCACGGTCATTGCCGCCGAACAAAGCGTTCCGTCCTGTCCGCGGATCCCCACCGCGCGGCAGAAGCCGTGACGCAGCCGGTGAGAAAGATCGACATACGCCGCAGCATCCGCAGAAAAATCAAATCCGCTCCCGCGGCAGCGGGAAAACAGCGCAAACAGCTCCCGCGCGGAGGGCGGCTCCTGCGCGGGAATTTCCCGCCGCGCAGCGGTCTGTGCAAGCTGCAGCACCGCGCCGGAGCTTTGCACCTGCTCCTGCGGGAGGATCCCGGCGGGCGCCAGAACGCTCCGCAGCCCAAGCGACTGCACAAAGGCCGCCAGTTCCTGCCGCTGCTGCACCGGCAGCGCGCCGCAGCAGACGGTTCCTTCCCCTTCCAGCCGGGAAACGGCGGCGCAGGGCGTTCCTGTTTCATCGCTCTGCAGCCAGAATGCCGCAAACGGCGCCGACGGATAACACCCGGCAGCCGTCAGGATCCGGCAGCCGAACGCGCTGTTCCGGCAAAGCTCCTTCCATGCGCCGTCGCCTGCTTCCACCAGACGGATCAACCGGCGCCTCCCGCGATCTTTTCCGCCAGAGCCATGGTCAGCCGCAGCGCCGATTCGTAATCCGCCTTGGCGATCATGCCGGCCGGCGCGTGCAGATAGCGGCACGGCAGAGAGACCGCCAGAGTGCGCACCCCGCCGCGGGAGGCATGGATCGCGCCGGCGTCGTTCCCGCCCGCTACGGCAAGCTTCGGCTGAACGGCAGCGCCGCATTCCTCCGCCGTCCGGAAAGCCAGCTCATAAAATTCTCTGTCGTAAATCGTTGCGCGATCCATAAAGCTGACGACTGCACCGCCGCCGACGCTGCAGACGCGCTTTTCCGCCGGAACTCCGGCAAGATCGCCTGCCGTGGTCGATTCCAGAACGATCGCCGCATCCGGCGCAACGGTAAATGCCGAGGCCCGGGAGCCGCGCAGCCCGATCTCCTCCTGCACATTGAAAACAAACGTGGTGTCATATTCCAGCTCCGAGCGGAGCATCTCGATCATCATGGCACAGCCGGCGCGGTCGTCCAGCGCTTTTCCGCGCAGCACGGTTCCTTCCGCGTCAAACCGGGTCACAAATGTCACCGCATCGCCCGGGCGCACAACGGCCTCCGCTTCCTCCCGGTTCGCCGCGCCGATATCGATCAGCAGCGAATCCAGCGGAACCGGTTTGCCGGCTTCGTCCTTCTCGCAAAGATGGATCGGCTTGACCGCGATCACGCCGGGAACGGCGCCGTCGCCGATCTCCACCCGGATCCCCGCCAGCACCTTTTCATCAATACCGCCGACCGTTGTGAACCGCAGCAGACCGCCTTCCGTCACCGAGGTCACGATCAGCCCGACCTCATCCATATGCGCACAGATCATCAGTTTGCGCGCCGGACGGTTTCTTCCGGTCTTTTCAACGATCACGCTGCCGAGCGGATCCACCGAAACATTGCAGCCGGACGGGATCTCCTGCAGAATCGCCTTGCGGACCTCGTCCTCCCGCCCGGAAATTCCGCGCAGGGAACAAAGCCTTTGCAGCAGTGCAAAATCAGCCATTGCAGATGCCTCCTTTCAGGACATACGCAGCCAGCAGCTGCGCCGTCGCTTCCACATCGGCCAGCGAGACGATCTCCACCGCGGTATGCATGCTGCGCTGTGCAATGGAGATCAGCCCGGTCACTGCGCCGCCGCCCGCCTGCGCAATATCGTCGGCATTGGTGCCGGTCTTACCGCCCATGACCTCCAGCTGGTACGGGATCTTTTCTTCCTCTGCCAGCTGCCTGAGTGTATCGCTCATCCGGCGGGAAAGCGCCGGTGAGATCCCGATCAGCGGTCCTTTTCCAAGCTGTGCCGTGATTTTTTCGGGTACGCCGGGGCCTTGCGCAAAGGAAACGTCGACGGCAATGGCTTCGTCCGGCCGCAGCGCAAAAGCGCCGGTTGCCGCGCCGGAGCCTCCTGTCTCTTCCTGTACGGAAAACTGCACCGCCAGCCGACAGGGCAGTTCTTTGCCGCGGAGCAGCTCCAGGCAGCGCAGGATCGCCGCCATGCTGCAGCGGTCATCCAGCGCAGGGCCTGCAATACGGTCGTTCTGCAGGCAGACCGGATCTGCCTCCACCAGAATGCAGTCCCCCGGTGCGACAAGCCGTTTCAGTTCGTCCTCCTCCAGCCCGGTGTCGATCATCATTTCCTCCAGCTCCGGCAGCTTGTCATCTCCCGCCTTTGCCAGATGCGGTGGGATGCCCGAAATGATTCCGCGCACCCGCCTGCGCCCGAGGATGACGACCGGCTTGCCGATCAGCACGCGGCGGTCCATTCCGCCGCAGCGCGAAAAGCGCAGAAAGCCGCGTTCCAGCAGATTGGTCACGATCAGCCCGATCTGGTCAAGGTGCGCATCCAGCAGCAGGCAGCGCTCCCCTTCTCCCAGCATGGCCGTCACGCTGCCCAGCGGACTGCGGCTGACCCGGCCGGTGTATTGCCGCAGCAGCGTTTCCGCCAGCGCCGCGGCATTCTCTTCACGCCCTGCAACGCCGTCTGCGCCGCAAAGCGAAAAAATCAACGTCTTCAGATCCTCCAACGATCCTGTCGTACCCAAAAAACTTCCTCCTTTGCTGCGTCCGCTGTTCGTTCCGATCACAACGCACGGACATATTCCTTGAATTTTTCTCCGCGTGTTTCAAAATTGGGAAACTGGTCAAAGCTTGCGCAGGCCGGCGAAAGCGAAACGATGTCTCCCGCACCGGCGATTTCGTGCGCCGTTTTCACCGCCTGCTCCAGATTTTCCACATGGATGATCTCCGGGCAGCCCGGCCGGTACCCGGCACATCCGGTGACCGCCGCTTCGATCTTCGGCGCGGTAACGCCCAGCAGGATCAGCGTTTTCACCTTTTCGGCCACGACCGGGCCAAGCGGTGCAAACGGAACCTTTTTATCGTAACCGCCTGCGATCAGAATGATCTTCCGGTCAAACAGCGAAAGCGTTCCCGAAATGGTGCGCGACGGCGTGGTAGCGATGGAATCGTTGTAATAGCGCACGCCATCAAGCTCCCGCACAAATTCTGCGCGGTGTTCCACGCCGGGGAATTCCTGCGCCACCCTGCGCATGTTTTCCACCGAAACATCTCCCCAGACAGCGGTGATGGCCGTAAGGTAATTTTCGATGTTGTGATTGCCGGGGATCCGGATTTCGGCCGCCGGGAACAGTTCGGTGTCCGTTCCCGCATGGGTCATCATCAGCATTCCGTCCTCCCGCAGCCATGCGCCCGCTTCCACCGGATGCCTGCGGCTGAACTGCAGCACCTGCCCGCGCGCCTCGCCGCAGAAGGAAGCCGTGATCTCGTTATCCGCGTTGAAGACCGCTTTGCCGAATGCGTTCTGGTGCAGAAAAATGTTTTTCTTCGCATTGACGTACTCCGCCATATCCTTATGCATATCCAGATGGTTCGGCGTAATATTGGTGATCACCGCCACCTTCGGGCTGCGGCGCATGGAGATCAGCTGAAAGCTGGAAAGCTCCACCACGGCAACGTCGTCGGGGCGGATCTCTTCGATCAGCGGCAGCAGCGCACGGCCGATGTTTCCGCCCAGATGCACGCGTTTTCCCTGTGCCTCCAGCATTTTTGCGATCACGGTCGTGGTCGTCGTTTTGCCGTCGCTGCCGGTCACGGCGTAGATCGGGCACGGGCAAAGGTCAAAGAAGACTTCCAGCTCGCTGGTGACGGCCATTCCGTCGCGGCGCGCGCGGTTGAGCTCCGGCATAAAGAAACGCATCCCCGGCGTGCGGAAAATAATATCGGCATCCAGATGATCCAGGTATCCGTCGCCCAGGCAGAGTGTCACGCCCTGCTGCTCGAACCGGTCGCCCAGTTCCCCGAGCTGTTCGCGGGAACGCCGGTCGCAGACGGTGACCTTTGCTCCCTTTTTGCCGAACATTTCAACCAGCGGCGCATTGCTGACGCCCACACCGCAGAAGGTGATCCGCTTCCCCCTGACAGAATCAAAAAATGCTTCTACTCTGCTGTCCATTCAAAATTCCCCCAAACGGAGCCGCTCACAGGCGCTCCGGTGTAGTCTTTTTTCTATTATATACTATTTTGCCCCTGTTTGCGAATCCTTTTAAAAAAAATTACGCGGAATGCGTCGAAAAGTTCCGATCCTGTATTTTTATTTGACAACACGCCGTGTTTTGCAGTAAAATAACTCCTGCGAGCAGGCTGAACAGCTGCGGGTGCAGCGCCGAAAGGCCGCATCTGAGGAAAGTCCGAGCTCCAGAGGGCAAGGATAACGGCTAACGGCCGCCGGGGGTGACCCCAGGGAAAGTGCAACAGAAATAAACCGCCGCTTTTGCGGTAAGGATGGAAAGGCGAGGTAAGAGCTCACCGGCGCGCAGGAGACTGCGCGGCCCTGTAAACCCTATCCGGAGCAACACCGCGGGGGGACATTATGCGCCGGCCCGGCGCGTCCTGTGGAGGTGGCTTGAGCTGTGCGGCAACGCGCAGTCGAGATAGATGGCTGTTCACGACAGAACTCGGCTTACAGGCCTGGTCGCACCAAACACAAAGGGGCTGCAGCACAGGGAGTTTTCCCTTTTGCTGCAGCCCCTTGCTGTCTGATCCGGCGCAAAAAAGCTCCTCCCGCCAAACACGGCAGGAGGAGCCGGAACGGATTTTATCCGTTAAAAATCAACTCTGCTTTGGACTCACCCTTTCGGTGCAGTCACAGATGAATATTCGGCGCGCTCGTTTCCGAGCGGAATCATAAACTGTACTTTGGACTCACCCTTTGCAAAATATCGTCATCGGTCTCAGAATATTTCTTCCAGAGCATCTATCTTAAAAATACATTGGAAACAAACCTTTCTGAATACTCTTGCCCTGCTGATTATGTGAAGATGACCACACCTTTCAGCTGACTGACGAATTTACATTTGGTCAATTGTCTAAAACATCGGTACCACCTTTTCTGTTGCATGCAGATCAAACGGCAAACGACTGTTTTCAGAACATGGGACTCAATCCTTTCGGTTTACTTTCCATGCCCTTATCATCCAAGAGCCAGATTACGTGATTTTTGGACTCACGCCTTTCATTCCATATCGTTATTCACTTTTTCATCAACACGATTTTGAAAAGCACCGCGGCAGCAAGCGCTGCCACCGGGCAGTTGCCGGGTGCAGTCGGCTAAACCGCCGCCGCAGGATCCGGTTTTGACAACTGCAAAAATGCGGGTTTTCAATGTGATCCGACCGTTGCGGCCGGGGCGAGCCGCTGAGGCTCTTCCGAACGACCCATTGGACTCTCCTCCTTAAAAGCACGGTCTCGATTTTGAAAGATCGTTTGAATCTCTCTTGACTGCATCTATATCATACCACCGGCAAAATGAATTGTCAATAGTTATTTGTGAACTTTTTAAAAATAAATTATATATTTTTTACATACCCTTGAATCGACAGATTCTCTTCGCTTTTTTCCTTTTCAGCGCCGGACAAAAGGGCCGCCGCGCAGAACCGGGCGTTCTTTTGCCGGGGACAGGCTGATTTTTCGTTTTTGCTCTTGACTTCATCGCCGGGAAAAGGTAAAATCGTTTATAGAAGATTGCTGCGGAATCGCATATTTTCGAAACATCAAACACAATTATTCCGAACCGAAAGGAAGGATCACGATGGATAATTTTGAAGCGGATCTGCTTACCCTGACCGATGAAGACGGCGTGGAAATGGAATTTCAGATTCTGGACACGATCGAACACGAAGGAAACCGTTACATGGCTCTGCTGCCCACCGAAGAAGCTGACGACGAAGACGAAAACGGCTCTTACTATATCTTACGGGAAGAAGAGGACGAAGACGGCGGCGATCCGATGCTGGCAGAGGTAGAGGACGAAGAGTTGCTGGATGAGCTGGCAGCTATTTTTGAGCAGCATTTTGCCGAAATGTACGACGACGAAGAACCCGACGAGGACGAAGACCAGTAATATTTGCTAACGGCATGGCGGCGGATATTTTTCTTTCCGGCGCACATGCTATGGTTGCAAACGAATCCTGCGCGGCGCGCGGACTGCGCTCATTTAACCCTACATTTTTAAATCGGGAGCAGGCCTCCGGCGGCGGACTGCAGACCTCCCCGCACAGGCTCTGACCTGCGCGGGACGAAGGGAGCATGAACCCGTTGGGACAGCACCCACCTGCTGATCGTAGCAGGTTATTGAAAGCGCGATACGACCGGGTGGGATTGATTTGAAAAAATGCGGCAGTTTCAGAATTTCTGAGACTGCCGTTTTTTATTTCGCCGCAGACGCAATTTTTTCAGTCGGCCGGACATACTATTCCAAAACGATCAACGGAATGGATGTGCATTGCATGAAAGCTGCTGCAAAGGCTGCGGACCGCCGTCCCGGCCGGAAAATGAAAAAAAGCTGGGCCTGCTTCGGCGGCTTTGCGGCCGGCGTTATCAACGGTCTGCTCGGTGCGGCCGGAGGGCTGGCGGTCGTTCCCGCGCTGCGCAAAGCGGGCGCTTCGGTACGGCAGTCTCACGCCACCTCGGTCGCGGTCATTCTGCCGGTCAGTATTCTCAGCGCTGTGCTTTACCTGCACGGCGGCCGGTTTTCTTTTTCCGACGCGCTGCCGTATCTGCCGGGCGGCGTGCTGGGGGCGGCGTTCGGGGCGTGGCTGCTGCCAAAGCTGCCCGCCGATCTGCTGCGCCGCATTTTCGGGGGATTCATGCTGTGGGCGGCGATCCGCCTGCTGAAGCCGTGAGCGCGGCCGCGCTGCTCGCCGGATTTGTTTCCGGCGCGCTGGGAGCGCTGGGGCTTGGCGGGGGCAGCGTGCTGATTTTGTATCTTACGCTGTTTGCCGGCATGGAACAGGCGCAGGCCCAGGGGATCAACCTTGTGTTCTTTGTTCCGTGCGCGCTGCTCGCCGTCATTTTATACGCCCGCAAGGGTCTGATCGCCTGCCCGCTCTGGCTGCCCGCAGCGCTGCTCGGGCTGGCCGGTGCACTGATTGGCAGCTGGCTTTCCGGGGTCATCGGCAGCGAACTGCTGCAGAAGCTGTTCGGCGGGCTGCTGCTCCTGTTCGGGATCCGGGAAATTTTCCACCGGCGTTCTTCCCCGCCCGGCGGAAAAAGGTCTTCCTGACCGCAGCACCGCAAAACAGAAAAAGGCGCTGCAAGCGGCATTTCCTGCCGGGCTGCGGCGCCTTTTTTGTTTCTTCGCGTCTTTTTCTCCGCTGCGCGGGAGCAAGGTGTTTTTTTGCTTTGTTTTGTAAAATCGTCCGGAATTTTTTGCGAAACGTATTGCATATCTGGGAAATTAAGAATATACTTAAAATTACAAAATACCTTGTATCTGGTTTCCGTCCCGGCAGGAAGCCGATTCGCCGTCCTGTTCCCGGTACGGTCTCCGGCAAAAGAAAAAGAGGGGATCAATATGACGCGTTCGTTCAAGAAACTCTGCGCCGTTCTTGCCGCGCTGATGCTCGGCGTGTTCTGTTCCGCCTGCAGCCAACCGCCCGAGCCGGTAACCGGCAGCGAGCTGGAAGCGCTGCGCGCGGAATACCCATATGTAGAAGGAAATCCGTTCGCTTCTGTTGTGGGCGTCGAAGATCTGAAAGAATTCCAGAGAGATGAGCGGTTTGCCGGTTTTGTGGAGGTAACGCTTACCGGGGAACCGGAACGGATCTCCCTCTCGCTTTCTCCTGCG